>DATKWZ010000014.1 GCA_035529315.1 Anaerolineae bacterium | reverse complement strand
TTCGCTGAATCGGACGATCGCGGCGGCAACGGTTTCCTGCATCGGCGCCGAAACGGTCTCCTCTCTGTATCCTCTCCGGTGAAGCGCGCCGCCTGAAGTGTCGAGGCTTATTACTGCCTTATCGTGCCGGATATGAAGGTTCAGCAGGATATCCGGATTCCTGACCGACACATCCGGACGCTGACCGGTTTTTTCTTTGAAATAGTCGGCAACCGCATCTTTAAGGCGGAGGGCAGCGTACTTTGAATGCGAAATCGCACTGTCGGAAACATTCCCCGATACGGCAAAGGTATTACCTTCCGCAAAAAAATCTTCCCACTCGATCTGTTTGGCCTTCTGATACAGCGTATCGGTATCATGACAAGCGTATGACATTAACGGCGCAAGGCACCGTGAAAGAAGCCTGGTCAAATAATTAATTCGATACAGGGTTGATTTGTCCGCCCTGAAATGAATTCCGCTGAATTCCGGCCTGACATCTTCGGCGCCAAGTTCAGCTAATTCCTCTGCGCCGGCTTCTTTTAAACCATCGGCTACCATGGCAAAATAACGGCAATCCTCCTGATACTGATATGCCGCCGCTTTCCGCTTTTCTCTTCTACGACGTTTGACAAAATCTGCTGATACCATTTTTCACCACTTTCGTTTTAATCTGAGCCGTAAAGAACGGTCGAGATATTGCTTGATCATTTCAAACCTTTTGCAGTATTAAAAGAAAATTTTAACAGGTATTGATGTTGAATAAACCAAAAGGGAGAGTCCCGCAAAATGGATACGGATTATAAAAGCAGAACCCGGAAAAAAAATGAAGACCGAGCCCTGCAGCGCCTGGGCGAACAGTTGGTTGCCCTGCCGTTTGTCCGGCTTAAGACCATGGATCTGCCGGATGAGCTTCTGGCGGCCATCGAATTAGCATGTAAAATAAAGAGCCATGGCGCCCGGCGCAGGCAGATTCAGCACATCGGCGCCCTCATGCGGCATATCGACCCCCAACCCGTCAAAAACGCCCTCGAGCGCATCCGCGCGGGAAACTCACGGGAATAACCCGGTGCCCGCCGGAAAAGCGCAATTTCATTTAATCAATATCTCCCGCATAAATTATGATTTCTTTTTGTGATTTTGAAAGTTTTTTAATTTTTTGTTCCATCTTTAATGCCGACGATTTGCTCCCTGTTTTTTTTTGAAACACCAGCTCAAGGGGGCCCCTGCCACGAAGATATTTCGCTCCTTGTTTTCCCATTTCCCGATGTTCTTCAAAACGCCGGGGAACATCATTTGATATGCCTGTATAAAGTGAACCATCTTTGCATCTGATCATGTATAAATACCACTCAGCTCTCTCCGCTTCCAACAGGGCCATCCATAGTTTTAAAGCTTTCCTGACTTTTTGATCTAAAAAGGAAAAAATACGTTGAACAGTATTGCGGGAATGAGAACGTGTGTGGCCTGCCACCTTTGTAACCTCAAACCTTAACCGGTCATGAAATTCGTAATATTTGCCGTATAAAGATGCGTTTTTTAACAGACGATTACCTCCCCTGCAATGGAAACCGTTGCTTTCCAGCCGGGCCCTTCTTGATAAAAGCCCTTCAACACACTGGGAATCGGAATAAATATGGAGTTTCCCTGGCCCGGAGATGGTTGATCCAACACAATATTCTTCCAAGGCCCACAAAACTGTTTGGACCTCAAGTTTTGTAGAAGAAGTGTTTTCAAATCTTCTTAACACCGGAATTTCGTTCAGTTCCGATATTTTGATCAGGTTTGATGGGGTTTTAATAAACGATTCCGGAACGACAAGATAACCGCCCACGCCAATTTTGAGCTCAGGGTTCAGACTTACATCGGTAAAGAGAGAATAATTGTTCATTTCATAATTTTTCTATCTTATGATAAAAATCAGAAGCAGTAAAGCGCCCGGCCGGTCAAATGCTTACAGCGTAGCGGGCATTTAGGACATCCTGTTAATATCGTCAAAAAAAGGCGCTGCCCCACAGACTATCCTTGCAATACGTTTATTTCGACAGCCTTTACAGCATCAGCGGCAGAACTCGTTATACCGCCTGTATAGCCTGAACCTTCGCCTATCGGATACAAATTTTTGATATTTACTGATTCAAATTTTTCATTGCGCTTAATCCGTACGGGAGATGAGGTTCTTGTTTCCGCACCTAACAATATCGCATTATTTGAAACAAATAATGGAACCTCCTCTTTCCATTTATTAAACGCGGCCGACAGCTCCTCTACCACAAATCCCGGGAAAATGTCTTTCATATCAGCAGAAACAGCCCCCATCTTATACGAGTTTTTATTTAAGCAAGCAGAGCTGCTCTCACCTAAAAAATCCATCAGATTCTGCGCGGGGACTTCCCATCTTCCTCCTCCTGCGTTAAAAGCCTTTCGCTCAATATCCCTTTGAAACTCTAACCCAGCCAATGGACTATTTGATTTATAATCATCCGCATGACAACTTACAACCAGCGCTGCATTTGAAAATGGTGATGACCTGCGTGAGTAGCTCATCCCGTTTAAAACCAGCATGCCTTGATCAGATGAAGCATTAATTACCTCACCTCCAGGGCACATGCAGAATGTATAAACCCCCCTTTGAATTTTTCGATCAGTATAATTCAAAGAATAGGCGGCAGCCCCTAAGCCGGGAAAATCCTTATATTTATCGCCATATCGCATAAGATTAACAGTTTCAACAGGATGCTCAATTCTCACACCGACAGAAATCAGCCTCTGCTCAATAGCAACCCCTTTTTCATGCATCATCTCAAAGGTATCGCGCGCGGAATGTCCCAGGGCAATATAGATACTTGAAGAAAGATATTCCTTTTCACCATTTATTATAATACCTGAGGCCTTACCCTCTGATATCAGGATGTCCGTCATTTTTGAGCCATAATATATCTCCCCGCCTCTCTCCAGGATATAGATCCTTATATTACGAACTATCGCGCACAACACATCGGTCCCCAAATGTGGCTTGCTGATGTACCCTATTTCTTCAGGCGCACCAAATTTAATAAAAGTCTGCAACACCCGGTTTACATAGCTCGAATTATTATTTCTCCTGGAAAACAGCTTCCCGTCCGAGTATGAACCGGCGCCTCCTTCACCAAATTGAATATTTGATTCAGGGTCCAGCTCCCTTTTTTTTATAAATCTTTGAACATCAACGGAGCGTTCTTCTATGTTTTTACCTCTTTCAAATATTAAAGGTTTAAGCCCGTAATCAATAAGTTCAAGAGCAGCAAACATGCCGGCCGGACCAAAACCTACTATGACAGGCCTGTCTTTAATGCTGGTTGTTTTCCTGTTTGCTTTTATTGGTTCGATGTAGACCGGGAAGTTTTGCTTGTTTTCAAAGCCATCAGGAGCCCTGACAACCAGTGAAATTTTGTAATAAAACTGTTCTTTACTGCGCGCATCAAGGGATTTACTCAGAATTTTAGCGATGAATATATCCCCTGCCCCGATTTCCAGCTGTTGGGCAGCGGCTTTTACGTATTCATCCATCCCGTCTTTTTCAATGGGAATTTGCAAATCGCTAAGTATTAGCTCCAAAGGAACACTCCTGTCTCTAACGCAAGCCTGATAATGATTACCGATCCGGGCTTAGCCGCCCAGGGCCGGGAAAAGCTGTTTGAGGCCGTTGGCAATGAACTCCACGCCCACCGCGGCCATGATCAGGCCCATGAGCCGGGTTACCACGTTGATGCCTGTTTTGCCAAGCAAACGGGCAATGGCTGGGGCCAGTCGGAACGAAAGAAAGGTCAGACATATCAGGAGCACTATGACACCGAGCAGATAAAGATAGTGTGTAACAGATGTATAGCGCTGGGCGTAGAGGATAACAGTGCTGATCGCCCCGGGCCCGGCCAGGAGCGGGGTGCCCAGGGGTACCACGGCCACGCTCTCGCGCTCGGCCAAGTCAAGCCCCTCCACTTCCGTTTGCTTGACATGGCTCATCTTGGCTTGCAGCATGGAGATGGACATGAGCAGGATCAGGATACCGCCGCCGACCCGGAAGGAACCCACCGATATCCCGAAAAAGCGAAGGATGGCGTCGCCGCTGAACAGGACAACAATGAGAATTATCCCCATGGAGATAGAAGCCATGAAGCTGTTTTTGTTGCGAACCCCTTTATTCTGATCCGCTGTCAGATTAATGAAGATCGGGATGGCCCCCACCGGGTTGACAATAGCCAGCAGGGCGGCAAAGAATTTGAGGTATTCGCTGATATTTCCTGTTTCCATATATAAAACCTTTTTTTAATCTTGGAATAACATCTCATCCACCTTTAAATGATTCTGTTCACAATATCAATATATTCCTATGGCGCGGCCCCCAAGGACCGGAAGAATTAAAATTTGAGCTTGACGCCGACACGCAGTGACACGCAGTGACACGCAGTGACACGCAGTGAAGCATCAGCGCTAACCATCAGCGCTAACCATCAGCGCTCAATTGGACAAAATGGGATGTTTTGCAAAGGTCTCGTAAATATTGCAGGAGTTTGGGTGCAAAATCAACTGAATTGTGAGAAAGTCCGCACGGGAAGCTTACGGAAATAACCTTATCGCCCGCCGGAAACGCGCAATTTCAAACGGAATGCAGGCCAGTGCCTTCAAAATCGGAAACAGGGTCGGCATCGGCCGGGGCTATTCATCCTTAGGAAAATGCAACTTCTGCCTGAAAGGAACGGGGAATTTATGCCCTGATTTCATGGCCACCGGCAGAGATGCTAACTAATCATTTTTCTGTGTATGGCAGGTAAAACAACCACCGGAACCACCACCCCCTGCGTTCATGGTGGTATAATCCCACCTGAGCAAATCAGGATAATTGCTGGCGTGAGCCTTGTGGCAGGAGAGGCAGGTTACGACATCGGTTCCTGGTGTTACAATATTGCTTATTGAATCAGGCACTGTGGTTCTTCCGACAGGCGCCTCAACGCTATAAGTTGTATATGCAGCATATTCGCCGCTTGATGGTAGAACGATATCGGTTGGATGCCTTGTGAAGGGCCCTGAGGTGCTCCCCCCTATCCCGCTTAACACATGAAAAGTGCTATGGCAGGTAGCGCAGAACCCGCTTATTGTGTTGTTAAGTGGAAGTATATGCATGTCCATCGGGCCGCTTGTGTCATGACAGTTAGTGCAACCGTATTCTGTGGGGCTGGTTGTACCAAAGTACTCGTTATGATTAGTAGCATTCAGGTTCTGATACTTATTCGCGCCCATGTTTTCAAAACCTTTGACTCCAAGCAAGAATCGATAGGATTTTGCTGTCGTAGTGCCATCGCACTGGCCGTCAGTATTCTGGTGGTGGGCGCCTTTTATTGCGGCTATGCCGGAAATGCCGCTGCCGTGCTGGCGCCAGCCGTGACAACCGCCGGTTCCCGCGCAAGTGAACTCTGCAGGTGTGGGGGAACCTCCAACGCCATGAGTATGTCCCGGCGCTAGTTCCAATGTGCCTTCAATATTTTCGAGATCTGCGTTAACATTATGACCCCTGTTGTCATCGACATCAATATACTTAAAGTTCCCCCCTGCCAAATCTGTACCGTTAGTATGATAAACCTGCGGTATCTCGCTTCCGCCTATGTTTTCAATATTATTGCCGGTGCCCATACCGTGGCAGCCAAGACATGTACTGCGAAGCAGGACAGGTTGTACCGTATCAGTTTTCCACGGTTTGCCGTCAGCGCCATATGTGGCCATCTCTGTCCCACCCTGGCTGTTGTGCATGGTGTGGCAGTTTACGCATGGACCGGTGACTTTGGCAGAAGATATTCCTGGTATTATCAGAGCAAAGAAAAGAAATGCGACCAAAATAGCTGGGATTGCGAATCTTTTTGATATTTTTTTCTCGAATCTATTGGGCAGCATATTATACCTCCACTTCGACTGTTGAAGGCAATCCTATGGTTAAATGCAAATCTTTTTCTATTTATTATCGATCTTTTTTGATTGCTTGTGTAGAGCTGAAAACATGAAGTCCATGTAAAGCTTTTTGCCGATTATTTGTAGCTAGATTACTACAGCAAGGGATGGGGTCAGCCCACAAGGCCGTTCTCAAGGGCAAATCGTATAAGATCTCCAGTGGTCTTGAGTTGCAGCTTTTCCAAAAGTCGGCCGCGATATGTGCTGGCCGTGCTGTCACCGATATTCATGCATTTCGCGCACTCACGAAGGGGCTTGCCGGAACCCAGGTGGCAGAGGAGATCAAACTCCCTGGGGGAAAGGATGTCGAGCCCCACTTTGGCCTGCTTATTCTGCCTCAAGCGGGCGGTCAGTTTTTCCATGATTTTAGGAGAGATCGGTATTTTCCCGACCTTCACATCCCGAATTGCTGCAATAAGTTCGCCCGGCGCCTCTTCCTTGAGCAAAAAACCGTGGGCTCCTGCTTCAAGGATTCTGATCGCAAACTGGATATTATCGTGAACGGTAAGTATGAGAATCTTTGTATTTGGCAGGAGCATCCTGATCCTCTCGGTAGCACCCATGCCATCCAGTTCAGGCATGGTGTAGTCCAGGACCACCACGTCAGGTTCAACCTTTTCGGCAAGGTTCACTGCATCAAGTCCATTATCTGCCTGGCCGACCACTGAAATGTCATCGGTCTCCTCCAAGATCCTGCACAGGCCCTCACGCACCATGTCGTGATCATCCGCCAGAAGGACTCTAATTTTTTCTTCCATTTACAACCTCCGATCTGCAAAAATTATATCGCCAATTTCTCAGGCGATAAAGGGATTTCTACATAAATCGTCGCGCCCTGTCCGGGGATCCCCCTGACAATGGTATGATGCAAAGTTCCCGGAGCATCGATTCGTGATTTTCTCGGCATGCAATTCAAATAACATATCCCCTGCATGAATCAAGTTAAATGGTTTGCTACGTTCCCTATATTCCCAGACATACCTGCCTGAGCTGTCAGCCCTGTTGTGTTTTTTTTCAGGTTCATACTTGAAAGGAAGAATGCTTTGTGACATGCTTACACCCTATCACCCTTATTCCTCAGGATCAACGAGGTTTTTTACTTTTTTTGATGGTGAATTAAGGTTGCAAAGAGCGGCCTTTAAAAATACGGGAGGAAAAAATGAACAGAAGAATAATAAGCTTGATTGTAGCCTTTCTGATGGGATTTTTTACGGTTAATGGATATGCGGAAGAAAAAACAAAAATACTAAGGATAGGCGTTCAACCCACCACTAAGCCGATTGTTATATTAGAGCGATATCAGCCTGTTGTAGATTATCTAAAAGAAGCAACTGGATTAAATATGGAACTTGCCATCTCAGGGAGTTACGAGGATTTTGCTTTTTTACAGAAAAGCGGCGGTTTGGATTTTGTCATACAAGATTCTTTCTCCGCTTATTTAATGAGCCGACACATATCACTTGTCCCAATAGCGAATGTAATATCCCCGGCAGGGAAATTGTATGATACCGGTTATTTTGTTGTCAGGGCAGACAGCGATATTAACGATCTGAACGACTTAAAGGGGAAGAAAATCATATTTGGAGCCAAGGCAGATGCCGCAAAGTTTCTCGCACCTTATATCCACTTGAAACAATCAGGAATTGATGCGAGAAAAGATTTATCATACGAATTTGGGGGCATGTGTCCTGATAATGCAATGGCAGTGTTCCTCAAAGAGTTTGATGCCGGTCTAGTTTGCGGGCTCTATATGGCGCAAAAAAACAAGAAATTCAATTTTCAAACCGATCTAAGAATTCTTGCTATAACAGGGGATTGGGCGCCCTACTGGATTGTTTCGGCCTTAAGTGATATTGATGAAGCAACAACAAATAAAGTGAAACAGGCATTGCTTGAGTTGAACAAAAATAATCCCAAAACAAATCAGGTATTGAGCATTTGTGGATGGAAGGGATTTGCAGAATATTCAGGTGAAATAAATAAGATCGGCGAGTTGGTTAAGAGGTATGCAGTACCAAATTAGAACATAGAGAAATTTAGCCAGGGACAAGACATGAAACTTTGGGTAAAATTGGCCCTATCGTTTGCGGTGATAATCGTCGTGATTTCCGCTACGATTGCTGTTTTTTCAATTCAGCATGAAATCAGAAATTTTGAAGAAGAGCTGAAAAAGCAGGGCGCTTTATTGGTAAATACCTTGGCCGATGAATCTAAGGATTCCTTTATTATAGATAAATTTGTTCGTGTCATGGATTATATCTATACGGTTTCGAAACAGGAATACGTTGTGTATGCTTTGGTTGCTGATATGCAGGGCAAGATAAGAGCTCATAGCGAGATGGACAAAATCGGCCGGATTATTCCAAATCCCCTCTTCCATGGTGCCCTCAAAAGCGAAGCATTCATCAAAGCTGTTCAATCTGATGAAGGGGAACACATATATGATATTGCTGTGCCCGTTATAATCAGAGGGGACATGGTCGGCACCGCTCAAATCGGTTATTCTATGAGAAGCATTCAAATTTCTACGGCAAGAGCGAAAAGACAGATCATTGTAATCACGATCATATGTATTGTTTTTGGGATACTCTTTGCTTTTATTTTGTCTCGAAGGCTGGTGAAGCCTATCATAAAACTGAAAGAAGGGGCTCATGCAATTGCAAAAGGCAATTTTGACATAACAATAGACGTTAAATCAAAAGACGAAATCGGAGAACTTTCCAAGGCTTTCAACAAGATGGCCATTGACTTGAAAACCTTTCGTGCCGACTTGAAAAGATCCAAGGATTATACGGACAGTATCCTGAAATCAATGGCCGAGATCTTAATAGTAGTAGACCATAAAAATAAAATAAAGGGGTTTAATGAAGCTGCTCTGAATTTACTGGGATATACGGAAGACGAATTAATAGAACAGCCCTTGGAAAAGGTATTGCCTGAGCGAGGTAAAGCAAAACTTGAGGAGTTGATTGATAAAAACGAAGCCATTAATTATGAAACATACTATGAGACCAAGACCGGCAAGAAAGTTCACGTTCTTCTCAGCGCCGCAGGAACCCCTGACATCGATGGCGTCTTAACGGATGTAATATTGACGGCCGCAGACATTACTAAGCAAAAGCGACTGCAAGACTCTCTCGTCAAATCACAGGAACAGCTACGCACTCTCTCATCAAACATTCTGGCGACTCAAGAACAGGAACGCAAAAAGATTTCCATGGGAATACACGATGATCTTGGCCAGATACTCACTGCTATTTTACTCGATATTGCGCAAGCAAGGAAGTCATTATCAACGAACGAATCAAAGACACAAGGCTTTCTTGATCGAATTCAGGTCGAAACCAAAAAAGTGCTTCAGCGAGCGAGAAGCATTTCAGCCGTCTTAAGGCCAGGGGTACTAGACCATCTGGGCCTTAAAGCTGCTGTCGAGTCCTTTCTTGACGACATAAGGGAACGTACAGGCATGGAGATTGTTGAAGAGATTGAAGTCGGCGATCAAAATATCTCCGAGCCCCTTACAATTGCCGTTTATCGGATATTGCAGGAGGCCGTGACCAACATAATCAAGTACTCAAAAGCCAATAAGGTAATCGTAATATTACAATCCGACAATAAAACCCTTGTACTGTGCATAACCGATGACGGAGTAGGGTTCGATCCTAAATCGCCGATCGTGAATAAGGGGATCGGGCTATTGGGAATAAAGGAAAGGACTGAATGGCTGGAAGGTACTTTCAGGGTTGAGTCCGCCCCCGGACAAGGCACGAAAATTTTCGTGGAAATTCCCCTGACCGAAAGATTAGGGGTCACCCATTAAAGGACCGGTCCAGCAGGCTTAATGCCAGCGCTTCGGCGACCTTAATTCCATCCACGGCCGAGGATAAGATCCCTCCCGCATAGCCCGCGCCTTCCCCTGTGGGATACAACCCTTTAGTGTTGATGCTTTGCAGGTCAGAGTCGTTGCGTTTGATGCGGACTGGCGATGAGGTGCGCGTTTCCACCGCGGTCAGCACGGCATCAGCCAGATCAAAGCCTTTAATTTGTCTGGCAAAGGCGGGCAGGGCCTCGCGGATGGCATTGATGGCGTAATCCGGCAAGGCGGTGCTAAGATCGCATAAGTGGACGCCGGGGGTATAGGAGGGCTGCACCGAGCCGAACGCGGTGGAAGGTCTGCCGGCCAGGAAATCGCCCACCAGCTGCACCGGCGCATGATAGTTTCCGCCGCCCAGCTCAAAGGCCCGTGACTCCCAAAATCGTTGAAACTCCACGCCTGCCAGCGGGCCATCAGGGTAGTCAGCCGGAGAAACACCCACAACGATACCGCTGTTGGCGTTACGATCTTTGCGCGAATATTGGCTCATGCCATTGGTCACGACCCGCCCTGGTTCGGAAGCGGCAGCAACCACGGTGCCTCCCGGGCACATGCAGAAGCTGTACACCGACCGGCCATTGCCGGCATGATGGACCAGTTTGTAGTCGGCGGCGCCGAGCAGCGGGTTGTCGGCGTTTTTTCCATGGCGGCTGAGGTCAATAAGCGATTGGGGGTGCTCAATTCGAAAGCCTATGGAAAAAGGCTTTGCCTCCATGAAGATGCCGCGCTTGTGGATCATCTCAAAGGTGTCGCGAGCGCTGTGGCCGATAGCCACAATAAGATGGCTGGCGACAATGCGTTCACCGCTTGCCAGCACGACACAGCTCACCTGGCCATCCTCGATCTGAATATCATCCACCCGGCTCTGGAATCGAATCTCTCCCCCCAACGATTGGATCGTGGCGCGCATTTTTTCGACTATTCCGACCAGTCGGTATGTCCCGATGTGTGGTTTGCTGACATACAGAATTTCCGGCGGCGCCCCGGCTGTAACAAATTCTTCCAGCACTTTTCTGCCATAATGTTTGGGATCTTTGATCTGAGTGTGCAGCTTGCCATCGGAAAATGTCCCGGCCCCGCCTTCTCCGAACTGCACATTTGATTCCGGATCGAGGATTCCTTTGCGCCACAGACCAAAGGTGTCCCTGGTGCGTTCCCGCACAGCCTTGCCACGCTCCAGAATCAGCGGGCGAAATCCAGACTGGGCAAGGATCAGCCCGGCAAAGAGGCCGGAGGGTCCCATGCCAACAATAACAGGCCGCGTGGGGAGCGCCTTCTTGGGAGCGCGGGCAACAAAATGGTAGGAGGTGTCAGGCGCGGGCCTGAGGTGAAGGTCGTCCTCGAATCGCGATAGAACATTGGTCTCATGCGCTACCTCAATATCAAGCGTATAGATAAACACAATGGCGTGTGATTTTCGAGCATCAATGCCGCGACGAAAAATAGTGTAACTGATGAGGTCGTTTGCTTGCAGACCAAGCTGTTTGATGATTGCCGCCCTGAGGTCAGCTTCACTATGGTCGAGGGGGAGTTTAAGTTCTGTCAGTCTCAGCATGGCATGAATCAAGTTAAGTGACCAACGCTGAAATGGTTTTGTGGCGCCTGGACTGTTGGCGGCGTTGGCGAATGAGTTGTTCCCTTTTGCAGATCGGATAGATTCCGTAGCCCAGGGTTTTTACGTTCACGGCAGGAATTTTTTGCTTTGTCCATGGCACCTGCCGCCTCTTTTCGTGTCGGAAACATCTCTTGAGCCTGGCCCGTTTAGAAATTTATTATAGACAATATCGAGGACTGTCAACACCAAAACTTGATCCATCTGACATTTATGGGTTAACCTCCCAAACATAAGTATTTTTAGCTCTTAAAACGCTATTTTCAATTGCAACCATCGGCGTCGATCTCCGGCAAATTTTAGCAAAAATTCTTTACAAAAATACCCTTTTAAGGCCTTATATGATGCTACATTTAAATCGTTTGTTCACAATATCAACAGGCTTTTATGGCCCGACCCCCAGGGTGTTTTTTCAAACCGGTCTGTTTTTTCTTCGTATGTTATGCAATTGCATTGCCGTTATGAATGCTGTCAGCTTGCGAGTGTCGTCAGATGCCATTTTGGTGAATCTAATTCCGATAAACCCGTTTTTTTCGCTATGATAAAAGTTAACTCTATTTATTTCTGCTTTAGCTGTCACTGCAGTTTTCATTACCTTCTCTTCTTTATCATTATTTTCGGATAATTCCATCTTGATTGTTATTTTTTTTTCTTTTTCCCAATCCAACAGAGAAGCCCCCTTTCCTTTTTTCTGCACGATTATCCCGGCTCCTGTCAGCGAAATATTGTCAAATAGAAAACATTCTTCTCCTGAGTGGTGTTCGTCATTGATACTTCCTTCGATTCCGAATTGATAATTGGGTTGCATCCGAAATGCTTCCCGAAGAGTGGTTTTTTCCAGAGGCGGAGTGTATTTGACTTGGAGAGCAGCTACTTTTTCGCCACCTTGAAGTTCATAATTTTCTATAATCTTTTCAATTTCGACCCTTACTCCGAATCTGGCATTTAACTCAATTTCAGAATTTACCAGAGTCGTTAAAAATATTTTTTGCTTCTTCCTGTCATGAGTTATCATCGGCTCTCCTGAAGAGACAATGATCTCTTGCTTACTGTGATCACAATCATAAATCACAGCATTTCTTGCGGTACAGCTCAGGAAGTTTTGTTCAATCATCAACACAACTTGTGTACCAGGCTTAAAAATATTTTTAATTTGATCGTTTTTTTCAGGAGCCATAACTTCTTATTTAACCTACT
>DATKWZ010000013.1 GCA_035529315.1 Anaerolineae bacterium | reverse complement strand
AGAAAAGGAGCAGTAAAACTTACCCTAACAAAAAAAATGGATGGAAAATATCCTTTGCAGGATTTGGAGCGACAGGTAGAAAAAGCGGCTAAAGGCTCACTTGCTCCTCGCAATGACTAAAATTGGGCAAAAGTGGGGGTTATGCAAAGGTACGGGTAAAAATTAAAATTGACATACTTTGCGGAATGTATTTTAATCCAGATTAAAATACAACTTTAATTTGGGTGATAATATGTATATCCAGAGAAAATTAAAAAAAACATTCCAGGCCTGTATCAGACAATTTCCAGCTGTTTTGATTACCGGGCCAAGGCAGTCCGGTAAAACAACATTTTTACAGCACGAAATGAAAAATGTTGCTTATGTTACCTTCGATGACCCCTTAAACCGTGATTTTGCCCTGCAGGATGCCAATGGATTTCTGGACCAGTTTAATGGAAAAACTGTGATTCTTGATGAAATACAATATGTTCCTGAAATTCTGCAATATATAAAGATAAGGATAGACAAGAACAGAAACCCCGGCACGTGGATCATGACCGGTTCCCAGCAGTTTCACCTGATGAAGAATGTCAGCGAAACGCTTGCCGGCAGAATTGCTATCCTTGAACTACCTCCATTCTGTTTGAACGAGGGCAATGGCCGGGCAAGGCGACTTGAAGATATCTTATGGACGGGGCTCTTTCCTGAACCGGTATGTTATCCTCAAAAGCGCGATTTATGGGTTAAGTCATATATTCAAACCTATCTGGAAAGGGACATACGTCAGTTTGAGAATATCCGTAATTTTCGTTCTTTTGAAATGTTTGTAAACTTGTGCGCTGCTTTTCATTCTCAGGAATTCCATCCCGCGGATCTTGCAAGGGATTGCGGTGTCAGTCAGCCAACCATTAAATCATGGACTAAAATACTTGAAGCAAGCTACCTTTCCATAATGCTCCCGCCATTTTTCAAGAATTTAGGCAAACGGCTGGTAAAAACATCCAGATTTTACTTTAACGACCCGTCTCTTGTATGCTACCTGACCCGGCAGCCATCAGCACAGGCAGCGCTCAGTGGAAGTATGGGAGGGGCGCTCTTTGAGGGTTTGATTATAAGCGAAGTCTGGAAGGCTTTTTTTAATTGCGGGAAAAGACCCTCAGCCTTTTTCTGGAGGTCCCAGGGCGGGCTTGAAGTTGATCTGATTATTCAGGCAAAGGGGAAACTATGGCCGATAGAAATAAAGCTGACTTCAACCCCTTCATTCAACCATGTAAAAGGACTTAACCGCTTTAAAGAGATTGCCGGCAACGATGCTTCACAACAGGGGGTAATTGTGTGCAGGATTGATAAAACAAGGAATTTGCCCGGAGAAAATATCGCGCTTCCATGGTCTGTTTTCCCAGGGTGGCTGAAAGAAATTATTGATTAAAGGAAAAAATGAGGTGAGGAGTTTTGGCGCGGGCGTGCTTCGAAATCAAAAAGAGCTTGAATTTGCTTCCATTCCATACAATAATTTTTCTAAAAACAGAAATATCAGATCATTTGAATGGGAAAAAGTTTAATTAATCGTCAATTTTGCGGCTTTATCATAAAGGTTTTCAGCTTGCGATTTTTCCCCAAGTTTTTCCAATAAGAAGGCGGCTCTTAGAAGCGGGATTTCATATTGAGGACAGACCATGGCTGCGGAGTTAAAGCACCCAAAAGCCTCCTTGATTTTTCCCCTTTTTGCAAGCTCTTCACCGAGCAAAATCCAGGCCTTTAATGAATCAGGATTACGTTCAAGGGCTTCACGCAAAGACATAACCGGATCTGATAAAACTGAATATCCATATAGAAAAGAAAGGTAGTTATTAGGATCAATGGCAGAGGCTTCCTCAAAAAACTGCTTGGCCAGTTCTCGATCTTTTCCTAGCTGCGAAGCCACCAGACCATCATGGAGCAGGTTTTCGAATCTTGTTGGTTTCAGTTCCAAATGTCTATTATTTCTGACAGCCCCTTCGAGCTTAGACCACTCTTCAAAAGATTCCGTGGATTGTCCAATCCGTGCATGATCTCTTTTTAATCCGGAGAGTTCTTTTCTATAAAAAGCGGTCCTGTCTTTGCCATGTTTAAGCTGTAAACGTTTCTGGAGAACATATTTCCTTGCAGCGGTTGCTATTTCATTTAAAAGAGCCGGGTTGTTTACCAAGCTATTTAAAATTTCTATCAATTCATCTGGGCTGGCATAGAGGAAACCGGTCTTTCCATGGTCAACTGAGCCAATGTATGGCTCCAGCCGCTGCATAACAGGAACGACACCTGAAACAGCATACTCCAGGAATTTTACGTCGGAACGGGAGCGATTATAGGGGGTGTTTTTCATAGGGCCGATACCGATATCAACCTCTGACAGGAAATCGTAGTAATTATCTATTGCGCCAGGCTTTATATGCTTTTTTTTCTCTTGAGGCAGGGAATCAAATAGGTTCCAGATGGGTTCTGAACACATAAGAGATAATGATACATTGGGCTGTGTCATGACCCAATTGATAAGACAACCCGCTATTTCAGCAATATCTTCAATGTGACCATGAGACCCGGCCCAGCCTAAAACAAGATTTGGAGTCTCTTTTTGGGGCCTTTCAGATGGTACATGCAGGATCTGATTGGGGAAAACCTCACAATTAATATTTAAGTGACCATAGCATTTTTTTAACTCCTGGCATGTAACCTGAATGGCATCACAATAATTTGCCAGTCGGTAAACCAGGGCCAGATTTTCTTTATTTTTGTAAAAAAAATAGACTGGATTCCATGACTCCAAGGCATCAAAATCATCTCCTATTTCATAGACAGTAAGCATTCCTTCTGATTTTCTCTTTGCGATTACCGGCAGAAGGTCAGGATCGCAGACACTGTTCAGAATCAGGATATCAGCCTTTGCCATTATCTCAAATTTTTTCCTGTGAGCATTTGTGAGATTGATAACATATACCTCTTTCTCTTGGGCCATAGCTATTCCAGGAGCGTGTGCCCTATAAAAATAATCCCCGCCTTCTAATTTTTGTGGCGGTTCAACTTGCGCAATCAGTAATCGTTTTTTCATGACATCACTTTTCTGAGTATCTCATTAACCCCTGCTTCTGGCTTTCTTGGCCATTTCCTCATTATCTGATACCACTTTGGTTCGGGTTTGTAAAGTTAAGACCATACGTCACATTTTAACGGCTTTGCTTTTTTTAAATTTAGTTTTTGGTTAATTACGGAGTATTTATGGGTAGAAAAGTATTTATGTTCATACAGCCGACTGGACTAATGGACACAGATATGGTTCAAGGATTTACTAAGCTTAATATAGACTTGCATACAGAGATTATAAAAATTAGAAAAACCGCCGAAGGTCATACTGCTCAACTTTTCTCAAGTAAAAATATTACCAGGATACTTGATACTTTCAAGCCGGAAATGATTTTTAGCTTTAATGGATTCGGGTTAGACAATGAAGGCAATCTATCCCATGAGTATGCCAAAAGAGGGATACCTTTTGTCACCTGGTTTGTGGATAAACCAAGGAAAGTCGATTTCAAAAATAGTTATGTGAAATCGAATTCTTATATGTTTGTATTTGACAGGTCATATATGGCTTTATTGAAGGAGCTCGATTTTGATAATATTTTTTATCTCCCTTTAGCGACAAACCCTGATCGATTTAGACCTTTGAATGACACTGCCAAAGAGAAAAATATTTGTTTTATCGGGGACTCCGATTATAAGACGATTAGATATTTAGCGGCAAATATTGATAATATGCTTGGAGATTCAAGCGATATTTTCTTTGAAGCTGTGGAAACTGCCATTAACAAACAAGGAGAGTCTGTCGGTGTCGCCACCCGTGGTGTTTTGAAAGATGTCATGAACTCGTTTAGTATTGATTTTGAGGCTTTCCCTGACATTATCAAAGATATGTTGGAAGGCTTTGTTGAGAGGGAAGCAAGTCTGAGATTGAGGTTTGAAGTAATAGGCAGGTTGGCCAGGTCATTTGAGCTTGTTGTGCATGGGGATGAAATCTGGACAAAAATAGTGGGTAGTGGTTGGAAGGGAAAAGTCAACTATTTTGACGATGCTGTCGTAAGAGTATACAACAGGCATGCTGTTCATATAAATATATCTAAATTTCAACTAACACAAGCTGTCAACCAGAGACCTTTTGACGTTTCAGCCTGTGAAAGTTTATTGCTGACGGATGAAAGAAACGATCTAAGGGATTTATTTGCCCATGATGAAATTGCATCATACAAAAACATAGAAGACCTTATTTATAAAGCTGGCTACTTCTTAAATAATGATGTTGAAAGAAAGGAGATGGCCAAAAGAGCTCGAAGCAGGGTTCTTGCTTGCCACACATATTCTCACAGGGCGGATGAGATCTTCCGAACAGTGTTGTCATGAAAATTGAATATCCCGGACTCTGTTTTGTAAAATCAATTCACCCTTTTGTTGTCAATGTTGACGGCGTTGGGATTACTGTTCCGGCATGTCTTAATAGCGCTTTTGCCGACCCCGGCAGCATTCTCATACTTCCGGTTTCTTCAGCCCAATTAATCCGGAATCAATCGGGAAGTGAAAAACTTAAGATTGCCGGACAGCTTAATCTCGCTGATGGATTCTATATGCCGGAATTGTTTGATGGAAGCCAGGACCTGCATGGAAAAAATGTTCTTATTATGACGTTCAATGGATGGGGAGACACGATCCTTGTACAGCCGGCTTTTAGATTATTATATGAGGAAATAACAAAGACCGGCGAACGGCCCAAAATAACACTTGCCGGTAGCTGGATTAAAAATTTTCCCTATCCAGATGTTCCTTATATTTATGAAATTCGAACAAATCATGTGACTCTGAAGGAATTGCGCCGGTTTGATATTATAATAAATCTTACCCACTTAAACCAGAAGCAGACAAAAAATACATCCATGAAGGACCTTTATTTGCAAGAATTCGGCATGGCAGAGTTGAAAGACAAGCTCTCGTTGCCTTCTATATCGCCCGATCCAAAGAGGGTTGATCGATTACGTCCTGTTTTAGATGAAATTCGTTCCCGGACCGGGAAAAGGCTGTTGTACATAAACTGGAAATCAAGGTTTTCTCATAAAAATGCCTCGCCAGAGCTGGCGTTTGAAATCTCTCAGAGATTAGCAGATCAGTATCACGCTGTTTTTTTTAAAGATCGCTTTGTAGCTGATGTCATGGAACAGGAAGTTAGGGCATACAAAGCCCAGGTTCAAAATCTTTCACATCTCATAACCGATTTTCACGATACCGTTGCCGCTATCTCACTAATTGATGCGATTATCTCTGTTGACACAGGGATTGTTCATGCAGCCGGTGCGTTAGGTATACCAGGAGTGGCCTTGTTCGGACCGTTTCCTCCAGAGACACACATCTCGGACTATCCAAGCATCATTGGTGTGAGATCAGACTATCAGGGAGCAAAATGCAAAGGACCATGTGAGGAGACCCACCGTGGGTGCATGGAAATTGGATTCGCACCGGACAGGATCAGCCCCTGCTTCCAGGCTATAGGCGCAGATGAAATTATTGAGGCTTTCGCGTCCACTAATAAATGACAGGAGCTTTATTTTAAAATGAGCAGTAAGAAGAACAAAATAAAATATAAAAAATCATCATATCATAACCAAAAATTAATAATAAAAAATGTTCCTATAAAAAAACATTCATTTGATATTGATACAGAAATAAAAAAGGCTTTTCAGTACCATCAATCTGGGCAATTTGAAAAGGCTCAAGAAATTTATAAAGAAATACTTGAAATTAATCCAAATCATTCCGACTCCTTACACCTGTCCGGCATTATAGCGCATCAGTCTGGCAAAAATGATATTGCAGCAAATTTGATCAACAGAGCCATTCAAACACGCCCTGAGGAACCAGTTTATTATCTCAGCCTTGTCAACGTGTTTAAAGCTCAGGGCAGGTTAGACGAAGCGATCTTGAGTTATCAAAAGGCCCTGCAGTTAAAGCCGGACGACGTAGAGGCACACAACAATCTCGGCAATGCACTCATAAAGCAGGGGCAACTGGAAGAGGCAGCAGCCAGTTATCGAAAGGCCCTCACCATCAAGCCGGACTTTGCTGAGGCACACAACAACCTCGGCAATGCATTCAAAGAGCAGGGGCAACTGGAAGAGGCGGTTGCCAGCTATCGAAAAGCCCTTATCATAAAGCCGGACTATGCTGAAGCGCACAATAACCTTGGTAATGCACTCATAAAGCAGGGGCGACTGGAAGAGGCGGCAGCTAGTTATCGAAAGGCCCTTATCATAAAGCCGGACTATGCTGAGGCACACAACAATCTTGGTATTGCACTCATAAAGCAGGGGCGACTGGAAGAGGCGGCAGCCAGTTATCGAAAAGCCATTATCATAAAGCCGGACTATGCTGAGGCACACAGCAATCTCGGTAATGCACTCAAAGAGCAGGAGCGACTGGAAGAGGCGGCAGCCAGTTATCGAAATGCCCTTACCATTAAACCGGACTTTGCTGAGGCACACAACAACCTTGGTAATGCACTAATAGAGCAGGGGCGACTGGAAGAGGCGGCAGCCAGTTATCGAAAGGCCCTCATCATCAAACCGGACTATGCTGAAGCGCACAATAACCTTGGTAATGCACTCATAGAGCGGGGGCAACTGGAAGAAGCGACTGCCAGTTATCGAAAGGCCCTTATCATCAAGCCGGATTATGCCGAGGCACACTCAAACCTATTGCGTAACCTGAATTATTTTCCAAATATCTCCGGGGAAGATATCTACAATGAATCTATAAAATGGGATCAGCAGCACGCAAAAACACTTCTGAGAAAAGAGCCGGTTTATGCCAACATAAAAGAGAAAGAGCGCAAATTAAGAATTGGGTATGTATCTCCTGATTTTCGGACGCACTCTGTTGCCTATTTTTTCGAGCCGCTTATCAAGGCACACAACAAAGAGAATGTGGAGGTTTATTGTTATTCAAACGTAATGAAGCCGGACAATGTAACCGAGCGTCTAAAAGTAGAAGCAGATAATTGGTTTTCCATTGTCGGGAAGAGCGATGAAGACGTTGCGGAACAGATCAGGAGAGATGGAATTGATATTCTTGTCGATCTTGCGGGGCATACAGCAAAAAACAGGCTTTTGGTTTTTGCATATAAGCCGGCACCGATTCAAGTAACCTGGTTAGGGTATGGGAGTACAACCGGGATGAGTGCGATTGATTACCGTTTTACAGATGAGGTTGCCGATCCCGTTGGAGAAGCAGATAATCTGCATAGTGAGGAATTAATACGTTTGGAAAGTGGTTTTCTCTGCTACAAAGGTGATGAATCTGCTCCTGAGATATCAAGATTGCCATGTTTGGAACGAGGATATATCACGTTTGGAAATTTCAACAACCTGACAAAAACCACACCTGAAGTAGTAAAATTCTGGTCCGATATTTTGCATGCACTACCGAACGCTCATTTTTTAATGAAGAGCAGACAACTGAAGGATGAAGAAGTGAAAGCAAAGTATCAGGGGATGTTTGAAAAAGAGGGAATTTCAGGTGATCGAATTGAGCTTTTTGGTTGGTTGCCAAATAAAAAAGATCATTTAGGTCTTTACAGCAAGATTGATATTGGGCTTGATCCTTTTCCATATAATGGCACCACAACAACCTGTGAGGCTTTGTGGATGGGTGTTCCAGTTGTTACGATGCTTGGGGATCGGCATTTCGGACGTGTTGGAGCCAGCATCCTGAAACATGTTGGCCTAGGAGAATTGATTGCGAATGATCCAAAATCATATGTGGAGATTGCACTTCAACTTTCAATGGATATTGAGAAATTAGCAGCTCTCAGAAATGGTTTAAGGGATCAAATGATAAATTCGCCACTTTGTGATGCAAGTGCTTTTGCAAGGAACGTGGAAGAAGCTTATATTAGAATGTGGGAAAGATATGTTGCTGTATGTGAAGATAGGGGATCGATTGTATAGGAGCTTTATTTTAAAATGAGCCATAAAAAGAATAAGAGAGAAAAAATTAAAATAGCATCCGGAAAGATGGGCAATTTGCCCTTTGATATTGATACCGAAATAAAAAAGGCTTTTCAGTACCATCAATCTGGGCAATTTGAAAAGGCTCAAGAAATTTATAAAGAAATACTTGAAATTAATCCAAATCATTCAGACTCCTTGCACCTGTCAGGCATTATAGCACATCAGTCCGGCAAAAATGATATTGCAGCAAACCTGATCAACAGAGCCATTCAAACACGCCCTGAAGAACCAGTTTATTATCTCAGTCTTGGCAGCGTATATAAATCTCAAGGCAGCTTAGACGAAGCGATCTTAAGTTATCAAAAGGCTCTGGAGTTAAATCCGGACTATGCAGAAGCATACAATAACATGGGTAATGCGGTTAAAGCTCAGGGCAGGTTAGACGAAGCGATCTTGCATTATAAAAAAGCCCTGGAGTTAAAGCCGAACTATGCGGAGGCATACAGCAATCTTGGTATTGCGTTTTATCCTCAGGGCAAATTAGACGAAGCGATTTGGAATTATCAAAAGGCTTTGCAGTTAAATCCGGACTTAGTTGAGGTCTGGGATAGTCTGGGTGTTGCGTTTTATGCTCAGGACAGGTTAGACGAAGCGGTTTCGTGTTTTCAAAAGGCTCTGGAGTTAAATCCGGACTACGCAAAGGCATACAACAACCTTGGTATTGCATTTTATCCTCAAGGCAAATTAGACGAAGCGATTTTGCATTACAAAAAAGCCCTGGAGTTAAATCCAGACTACGCAGAAGCATACAACAACCTTGGAGCCGTATTCAAAAGTCAATCCAGGATAAACGAAGCGATTTCGTGTTATCAAAAAGCATTGCAGATAAAACCGGATTTTGTGGCCGCGCATTCCAACCTTCTCTATGTCTCAAACTACCATGAATCTATAGATTCAGTGCAGTTGTTTCTGGATCATAAGCAATGGGCTAAACTTCATGCTTTGCCCCTGTCCAATACAATACAACCCCACCTCAACGATAGATCACCAGAACGCCGTCTTCGAGTTGGTTATGTTTCACCTGATTTTTGTATGCATCCTGTTGTCAACTTTATAGAACCCATACTTGCATCACATGATCGTTCTGTTTTTGAAATTTTTTGTTACTCTGATGTTGTCTGTCCCGATGCAGCTACAGATCATCTTAAGAGCCTGGCAGGTTGCTGGAGGGATATTGCTGGAATGTCCGACGAACAGGTTGCTGACCTGGTACATAAAGACGAAATAGATATTCTCGTTGATCTTGCAGGACACACTGCCTATAATCGAATGCTGCTATTTGCCCGCAAGCCTGCTCCGATCCAGGCAACGTACCTTGGGTATCCAAACACCACGGGTCTTTCAACCATGGACTATCGAATTACAGATTCATGGGCCGACCCCTCTGGACAAACAGATCACCTTTATACAGAGGAACTGGTGCGTTTGCCGCACTGTTTTTTGTGTTATAGACTGCCAGGCACCTGCCCTGAAACGACAAAGCTTCCTGCTCTCACGAATCGGCAAATCACGTTCGGGTCTTTTAACAATCTCGCCAAAGTAACACCGGAAGTTATTGCGCTGTGGTCTGCCATTTTAGAGGCAGTGCCCGATGCCCGGATGATTATGAAATCCAAGCCGCTTGCTGATAAAAATACGCGGCAGCACATAAGAGAAATGTTCGTTAAAAATGGTGTTACCGCTGCACGGGTAAATTTAATTGGATTTACATCAACTTTTGCCGAACATTTAGAGCTTTATAACAGCGTTGATATCGGGCTTGACACGTTCCCGTACAATGGGGCTACGACGACTTGCGAAGCATTGTTGATGGGCGTACCCGTGATTGTGCTGGCAGGACAGACTCATGGGTCCCGTGTGTGGGTGAGTTTATTGTCAAATATGGGACTGCCGGAACTCATTGCGAAAACGACTGAAGACTATGTGGAAAAAGCGGTGAAACTGGCCGGCGACTTGAAATGTCTCGAAAAGTTGCGAACAAATTTGCGTGATATGATGTCACATTCAGCCTTAACTGATGCCCACTGTTTTACCTGTGCCCTGGAAGATGCTTTCCGAAAGATGTGGGGGCACTGGTGCGGTCAATATCAATCTCGGAAAGTGTCTATAAGCTCCAAGCCGTCTGTTTCAGAACAGGCATCTGCTATCAATCAAAATGGTGAAGATTTTTTCATCAGAAAACTTCATATCGGAGGGAAGGCTTTCCACCCGGAATGGGAAGTAATCAATGCCGTGCCCGCTAAATCTGTGGATCATGTTGGCGATGCCAAAAATCTATCACGGTTTGGTGATGAGATTTTTTTAGAGATTTACGCCTCACATGTGCTGGAACATTTCGATTATGTAAGCGAACTTGATGCAGTCCTCAAGGAGTGGGCCCGTGTGCTTCAGCCCGGTGGCAAGCTTTATATCAGCGTTCCCGACATGGACAAGCTTGCCAATCTGTTTCTGATGAAGGACAAACTAAACTTGCAGGAACGCTTCCACGTAATGCGCATGATGTTTGGGGGCCAAACCAGCGCCTATGATTACCATAAGGTTGGATTTAACCGGGAGATTCTGGAAACATTTCTGATAAAGGCAGGGTTCATTAACCTGAGAGTGGTTGATGATTTCGGGATCTTCAAAGACACCAGCACAATGAAATTTCACGGAATCCCAATCAGTCTTAATATTATGGCCCAAAAAGCTGCGGTTCCACCCGGAGAAAACACGTAACTTTTATGGGCCAGACAATGTAACCCCAAATAGCAAAAAAGGATTCAGATGAAACATGAAATTGGGCGAAATACCTTGTTATAATAGACCAAAGAAACGGAGCAAAAAATGGCTAAGAAAAAAAGCAAAAAGAACAAAAAAAGAATTTCCCTGTGCATGATCGTAAAGAACGAGGAGAAATTTCTTCCGCAGTGTTTGAAGAGCGTCAAAGACTACGTGGACGAAATTGTTGTAGTGGATACCGGTTCAACCGACAGAACAATTGAGATAGCCGAAAGCTATGGAGCCAATGTCTATCATCACCCGTGGGAAAACAATTTCAGCAAGCACCGCAATCAATCTATTTCCTATGCTTCCGGGGACTGGATACTTATTATGGATGCAGATGAAAAATTGGATGCAAAAACAGCGCCGCTGATTCGTGCGGTTGTCAACGAGGCGCCGACCGCTGTTATTGCATTTAATGTGAGAAGCTATCAGGAAAACGGTATATATTACACCGAGTCAGGTTCGCCAAGGCTTTTCAAGAACGGACTCAATTTTCACTATAGAGGATATGTCCATAACCAGCTATTTATTCAGGATAAAATCACACCGTCTCCCATTATACTCTGGCATTACGGATATGACATCTCGCCGGATCAGATGAAAAACAAGCAACAAAAATCCCTGAAACTTCTAAAAAAACAGATTAAAGAGTTTCCCGATGATTTGCCTACCCGGCATCATCTTGCCATGACGCTGATGGCCATGAAGGAATTCGAGGAGGCCTATCGGGAAGCCAAACTTACGCTGGAAAAAATGGATGCGCAGGGGGTTTTCGACAATAGCTTTTCATGGACATACTTTGTCGCAGCCGAATCTCTGATTAACTTAGAAAGATTTGATGAAGCAGAGTCCGTGTGCCTGAAAGGCCTTATTACTTTCGATTGGAGTTTAGATCTCCATCACTGTCTTGCGCGGATCAAATTTGTGAAAAAGGAGTACAATAAGGTTCTTGAACACGGCCATGAGTTTCTCAGGTTAAGGGATGAACTCCAAAATGATATTTCCCGGTTTACCACCTTTAACTTTGAGACTGTTCAAAGAGATTGGGTGATCCTGCGGGCCATGGGTTATGCCCATCTCTATCAGGACCAACATGATGAAGGCATCGATTTTTTAGAAAAAGCGTTAAGACGTACACCCGGTTGTGACCGTGACACCCTGACGGAAGAGATCGGATTGAATCTTACAAAGCTGAAAAAATGGGATAAGGCGATCTGGTTCTTGAAAAAATTGCCCGCAGATAACGAAAAGTATGAACGAGGGCTCCAGGAACTGGGCGCAAACTATGAGCGTCTGGGCCGACTTGATGAGGCGGTAACGCTATATGACCGAATTGAAACCACATTTGAAGAGAATGCGGAAATCCCGTTTAAACGGGGCTTGCTCCTCTTGAAACTGAACAGGCATGATGAGGCTGCTGCGGCCTTTGAAAAAGCGGTAAAGAGAAAACCGGACCATGTTGATGCCTGGATTAACTGGGGCTTGGCTCTGGAAGAGCAGGGGGCAAAGGATGTGGCCGAGGGAAAATACCGCGCTGCTCTTGCTATTGATCCTGATTCTGCCAAGGGCAATCTGAATTTAGGCCTTTTTTATTTCAAACAGAGCGATTATGCGAGGGCAAGGGAGTATCTAAAAAAGTGCACGGATGATTTAACGGAAAATGTTTATCTCCTGCTTGCTCTTTCAAGGGGCCACCTGGAAGCGGGCGATTTGGAATCCATGATAGTGGTTTGCGAAAAAATACTCAGACTTCTCAACCTCCCTGCAGACCTCCTCATAGAATCCGTTTCCCAGGTGGCGGAACTATTTGTCGGCATTGCAGGGAAACTCCTCGAAGAAAAAAGATTCGAATCTTTTGAAATTGCCTTAGACATGGTCAAACACCTGGGTCCGGAAAGTACAGGTGGTCTCAAAAGGCTTTCCCGACTGGCTTTTAACATGAATGAGCCGGTTCGTGGCGCAAGTATACTTGAAACTGTTCTATCCATAGATCCAAAAGACCCTGAGATCTTAAGTCTCATGCAGGGGCATATTAAAGAGCTTGAAGCCTGAAAAAAATCCTAAAGCAATTCCCTCTACCTTCCGATAAACATATCAAATGGATAAAAAGATTAGTCCATAAATACGGTGAAAGGAGGTGGGCATTAAGGATTTAAGGAGTAAGGATTAAGCCCCGGTTAAATAGCTTACAGATTTAACGGGGTAAAGAGTAAAAACTCTTTGGCAAGGATGCCGGAGGGGCTAAAGGCTGAAAGCTCAAAGCTGAAAGCAAGAGAAGCTGAAAGCTGACGGCTAAACAAAACCAAAAATCAAGGAGGATAAAACCATGGCATTAAGAATTGTAAATAATATTGCAGCGTTAAATACCCAGCGTTGGTTGAGTGTTTCAGATGCTGGGATGAAAAAATCTCTTGAAAGACTCTCATCCGGTTATCGGATCAACCGTGCGGCCGATGATGCCGCCGGTTTGGCTATTTCGCAGAGTTTTCGCGCGGACATAGCAAGCTTTAAAGTGGCTTCGAGGAATGCCTCTGAGGCAAGTTCTCTGCTTCAGGTTGGTGAAGGCGCCATGGACCAGATCGGTAATATGCTGACTCGATTGAAAGAGCTGGCCACCCAGGCTGCCTCGGCTAATGCCGGCACAGAGCTGGGCAAGATCGACGCGGAAAAGGCAGAGCTGATTTTGGAAATCGACCGGATCTCAGGCGTAACCGAGTATGCCGGGACAAAGCTTATCGACGGGACGTTTGGAACGCTTACACCTACTTGGGGGTCATCTTTAGTTGATACTACCTACGATATTGATACTACAAATGGCCTGAATTACAAGTATACTGATACTAACACCAATAATGCAACTGTCTCTTTCACCTTCAACAGTCCAGTTGCACTTGCGGCGGATACATATACGTTAGCTACCAGCGGGGGAACAGCTGTTAAGATGACCGGTGCTCTCGGAGAAGTCTTCGAGGGAACCCTTGCAGCCGGTGGCTTAACTTTGTCGTTTGCAACTATAGGACTCACTCTGACTGGGGCCAGTGCTATGACCACCACGGCATTTGGTACTGATACGATTATAGTCACTGATGCGGGATACTCAAGTATGACTCTGTCTTCATCTACCGCAACCGGGACCTGGACAGCAACCAGTGCTACTGCTAACAGTATAACTCTCACCAACACCCGCACAAGTGATGTGCAGACAGTGCTCACTGTTGATGGAAGCGCACAAACCTTGGATTTTGACACGTTGGGCATCAAGCTCACTCTTGACTCAGCGTACGCGGATAATGAATTTGACAGCTTTGCATTTGATGTCGCAAGC
This sequence comes from Anaerolineae bacterium, assembly GCA_035529315.1. Taxonomy (NCBI): domain Bacteria; kingdom Bacillati; phylum Chloroflexota; class Anaerolineae; species Anaerolineae bacterium. The sequence goes on along the minus strand of DATKWZ010000013.1, from coordinate 80,429 downwards.
TCTGGTTCTTCCACCTTCCAGGTGGGATCGAGCAACACTGCTAATGACAGGGTAAACATCAGCCTTGGGGATGCTACTGCGTCCGGCCTTGGCATAAGCGCTTTAGATTTAGCTACCGCTGCAGGAGCGCAATCTGCCCTTACCACCATTGACTCTGCTATATCGGCTTTGGCAACTGTCAGAGGTAATATAGGCGCTGCCCAGAACAGGCTGGGTTATGCTGCTGCGAACCTCGCTACAACTATTGAGAATGTGCAGGCCGCGGAATCTATCATCCGTGATGTGGATATGGCGTCTGAGATGACGGACTTTACCAAGAATCAGATCCTGCTTCAGGCTGGTACTGCCATGCTTGCCCAGGCAAATATGGCGCCGCAGCAGGTCTTGGCGTTGTTTGGGTAAGAGCTTAGAGCATGGAGCTTAGAGTTCAAAGTAAACCTTAAACCAAAACCCCGCTTCTTAACAGGAGCGGGGTTTTTATTATTTTAGACCCAGAAAGTGCATAGAGCGTGGAGCGAAGAGCTTAGAGCGAAGAGTATGGAGCCGGAAGGTGAGAAGGTGAAAGCTTAAAGCATAGAGCTCAGCGCATGGCGTAATATACAAAGCTCTCCACATCATATCTTATTTGATGCCTGAACGAAAACCCCGAAATATGGTTTTTCAATTTTGTTTAGAGATTGCTAAATCTCTGAGATTGCATCTTTTTTTTAACTTAAAACCTAAAACTTAAAACTTAAAACCGTGCCTGAACGGGGTTTTCGTTCAGACACTATTTAACGGTCGAACCATAATTTTATCCGTTACAGGATATTCTTCTTTTCCGGGATATACGACCCATAAATAATCCAGGGAAAGATCTTTAACCGCAATGTGCATTGATTTTGTGATCTTAGGCGCTTCATTAAATTTAAATTCAACGCCATAGCGCTTTCCTTTCTGGAAAAACAAAAGGTCAAGCTCCGCCCCGCTATGGGTGGCCCAAAAATATGCTTCAGTCGGGTGCATAATTTGCAACACCTGTTCCAGGGCAAATCCTTCCCAGGATGCTCCCAGTCGAGGATTACCTGTCAGGCTATGATAGTCCGGTATATTTAACAAGCTGTGCAGCAGTCCTGAGTCTCTGAAATATATTTTAGGGGATTTCACCTGGCGTTTGTGCAGATTTTCGTGCCATGGCTGAAGCTGACGGACCATGAAGGTGGCTGTGAGAATATCAAGGTATGATCGGACCGTTTTATCGCTTACCCCCATTGATCTGGCAACATCTGAAGCATTCCATGTTTGACCATGAAAATGGGCCAACATTGTCCAGAATCGCCGCATTGCTGTTGAAGCAATTGTAATGCCCAGCATTGGAATATCACGCTCAAGAAATGTTCGTATAAATCCATCTCTCCATGCCCAGCTGTCAGACTCCGAGGCAGCCAGAAAAGAGCGGGGAAACCCACCTCGAAGCCATAATCGCTCAATATTATTTATTTCCTGAATATTGAACCCTGCAAGCTCAATAAATTCAACCCTGCCGGCCAATGTTTCGGAAACATTCCTGATAATGTGAGGAGAGGCGCTGCCGAGAACTAAAAAATGCTGCCGGTTTTCAGGTCTGTCCACCAAGACCCGCAATATATTGAACAGTTCCGGCTTGATTTGAATTTCATCAAGAATAATCAGTCCCTGAAGAGAATTGAGCATCAACTCCGGATTTTGTAATCTTTGTTGATCTGCCGGCGATTCCAGATCAAAGTAGTGGGACTTATGCTGCTTGCCGAATATGCGCGCGAGTGTCGTTTTTCCACATTGTCTGGGGCCAAGGAGCGCCGTAACAGGAGATCTTTTTGCGGCGGTTGCAAGACATGCTGAATAATGGTCTCGTTTAATCATATAATCATATTATCATTGAAAATTCGGAATGTCAATCCGAGTTTTCAAGCAAACGAAAATCCCGCTTCTTAACAGGAGTGGGGTTTTTTAATCTGGCAGAGATCTTGCTACTGTTAATCATGATGGATTTGTAAAAAGTAGGAATTGATCAGGTATCAGGTGTCAGGTGCCAGGTGTTAAGAGCTTGATAAGATATATAATTCCGTTAATCTAATACCTGATTTTCGACTTCGGATCTCAGGATTTTGGTTTTTGCTGAATCAATCAAACAGGGCAAATAATCTTAAAGTATAAGGAAAATTTTGCCGATAGATATACTAATAACAGTTCACGATTTACAGTTATCGGTTCACGGTTGAAAAAAACTGTGAACTGTGAACCGGCAACCATGAACCCTAAATATTAGGTGGATAGGCTGAATAACTATCTTAACCAAGGAGAAATAGAATGGCTCTCAGCACAAACCTTATAAGTGGCCTTTCAAGCGGTTTTGACTGGCGGTCTATGATCGACCAGCTCATGTCGATTGAACACCGCCGTGTGGATATAGTTGAAGATAGAAAGAGTGACTATCAGGCAAAGCTATCTGCCTTTCGATCCATGAATACCATGCTTTTGTCCCTGAAGACGCAGTCAGTGACACTGGCAAAGAGTGATTCCTTCAATGTATATACCTCGTCTTTAACTACCGATTCCGCCAATTACAGTGCATCGGATTTTATGTCTATTACCACAAGTGTCGATGCTGCTCCAGGGTCTCACACCATTGAAATGACAACAAGTTCGAGCATTGCCGAGGCCCGAAAGATTTCGTCTAAGAGTTTTGCAAGCTACGACGAGGCATTGGTTCTGACCGGAGAATTCATTATCAACGGCAGGGCGGTCAGAGTGGATGACACCGATGACCTGATGGACATCCGCGACAAGATCAATAACGTGAACTCCGGTTCAAATGCCACAGGGGTGACGGCCTCAATATTGACGGTTTCCGACACCGATTATCGTTTGATATTGACAAGCGATAATACAGGTGAAGAAGCTTTCAATATTTTTGACGCGAGCGCCGACACGGTTAATATCCTGCAAAACACTTCCACCGGGTTGGGATTTCTTGACAGCACAACACCCACGATAAAAAATCCCACCAGTGACGGGGCCGAGTCCGGGAGGTTTTCGAGCAGTGAGGTGGCGGTTGGTTCACTTCTTGGTCTAACCAGCGCCCAGACAGGTACCGATATAACAGTAGGCACTACAAGTACGCTTGACATTAATCTGGCCACGCAATCCCTATCAACAATTGCAAGCAATATAAATGACTTGGCCGGCATATCAGCCTCCGTGGAAAGTATTACCGAAGACGGAACAACCAGATACTACATCGATATAAGCGGGACGACCACTTTCAGCGACAAGAATAATGTGCTTCAGACCTTAGGGATTCTGGCCGGGGGGCAGAGTGATGTAGCCGAGGTGCATTCCCAGGAATCAGTCGTGAATACTAATGGGGATGCTGCGACACAAATTACCACAGGAACCGTCTTAACCAACCTTTGGTCTAACGGAACAAATTCCAATGTGGTGGCGGGAGATAAAATTACTATCCAGGGAACAAGAGGCGATGGTTCAGTAGTTGATTTCGATTACACAATCGCAACGGATGAGACGATACAGACACTTCTTGACCAAATTAACAACACGACCGATGGTTTTGGCAAAACCGGCTCAAGGACGGCCACGGCCAGCCTCGTAGATGGAAAGATTCAGATTGAAGACGACACCGACGGAGATAGTCAGTTAAGCCTCAGTTTAATCGCCAATAACAATGTCAGTGGCGGCACTCTTGACTTTGGAACGATTGCCGCCTCTACCGAAGGCTACACCATGCAGTCAGCCGAGGGCAAGGACGCCAGCGTCAAGATAGACGGCACAACCATAACCAGTTCTACCAACATCATTACCGTTGTTATTGCGGGAGTTACCATAAACTTAAAGAAGATAGAAGCCGGCTCACAGGTTGATTTGAACATCTCACGGGATACGAACGGCATAAAATCATCTGTTCAGAGCTTTATAGGCAAGTATAATGAAATACTGGAATATATAAATGACCAGTTTGCGTGGGATGAGGATACGGAATCAGCAGGCTTGCTCAGCGGCGACGGGACCCTGTCATCCATCAAGTCAAGTCTCCAGAATATCCTGATCAGCACGATCAAAGACCTTCCAACAGACATGAATGCCCTTTCGCTGATCGGAATCAACTCCGATATGAACGGCGTGCTCTCGCTCAATGACAGTGATTTTACAGATGCCCTGGTCAGCGATTTTGCCGGCGTGAGAAGAATTTTTATAGCTGAAGGAACCACCACGGATGGTGATATTGCATATATATCACATACCAGAGATACCGTGGCTGGTGATTACGCCGTCGCGATTACCACGGCAGCGGAGCAGGCAACTATCACGGGCGTGACAGATTTAAGCGGTGGAATTGCAAGCGATGAGACCATAGTCATTACCCAGGGCAACAGTATAGCCACCATTGCCCTTGATGACACGGGCAACGGAAAGTCTATCGATGATATCGTAAATGCCATCAATTCCGAGCTGGATACGGTCTATACCGAGCTGTGGACAGGGACAACGGCAAATATCCTGATTGGGGTAGCCGACGACGCCATTACTTCCAGTACTGTATGGGAGGATATTGATACCGGCGCAGAGGCCAATAATGTCGTTAACGGTGACACCATATCTTTCTCAGGAAAGACAAGAAGCGGAACATCAATATCAGGCACATACACCATCGAGGAAAAAACCACGGATACTGTCCAGGGGCTGTTGTCGGCCATAGAGGCTGCCTATGGGAACGATGTTTCGGCAAACATCGATTCCAACGGCAAATTGATCCTTACCGATAACACGTCAGGAAGCAGCCAGCTTGAAATTTCTGTGACGTGCAATAATGAAGGCCTCGGCAGTCTCGATTTCGGCACAATGGAAGTGACCACCGAAGGCCGCTATGCCATGGCTGTTACCGCATCAAAGGATGCCGGCGACCAGCTTGTGCTGGAAAGCGACGATTACGGAAGCAGTGTTTCATTTACCGTTAAGCAGTATGCGACGGTGAGCGGCGCGGAAGAGATTACCGGTGATGTTGTAAACAAAAGCAGCGCGGTTAACATTACGGGCGCCACTGCATTTAACGCCATTGACGGCTATGCGGCCAGCACTGCCGATACTATTAAAATCAACGGGGTGGAGCATGACGGGACAGTCATAGATGAGGTTACTTTTAATGTCTATGACGGGGCATATAAGAATATTGGTGCCCTTCTTACCGAAATAGGGACCGCCCTTGGCGGCACAGCAAGCGTGGTTGACGGCAAAATAAAGCTTACGGACGATACCACGGGCGCTAGCCTCATGACCCTGACGCTGACAGAACCTGCCGGACTCAATTTCGGAACTATTTCAGCCTCAACCGGCATAATCAACGGGAGCGATTCCGGCGTTGACGTGGCCGGAACAATCAATGGCGAGGCAGCCACCGGTTCGGGACAGGCCCTTACAGGGTCCGAGCCTGCAGAAGATGAAACAACCAGCGTGGAGGGGCTGTCCATCAAGATCACTCTTACCCCTGCCCAACTGGCTTCTCAAGGAGAAGATCAAGGCAACGTCAAAATTACCATGGGCGCTGCTGAAAAGTTTGACAGGGAATTATACGGCATTACTGATGCGTACGACGGCTATGTGGCCTTCAAGCTGACTTCACTTCAAAACAGCATTGACAGTTTCGAGACCCAGATTGATAACATGGAGGCACGTCTTGACCGGAAGATGGAGACAATGATAACTCGGTTCGTGGCCATGGAACTGGCTCTGGCCAAGATTCAGAACCAGGGTCAATGGCTTTCGGCTCAGACCAGCAGTGCAATGGCCGGATGGGTATAGTAGGGCAGAAGGGCAGAAGGTTAGAGGATTAGAAGATTAGAAGATTAGAAGTCAAGGGGTCAGGGGTCAGAGAACTAAACCTTGAACGCTGAACCTTGAACCCCGTAAAAGGAGGATATGCTTTCATGTATGGGAATGGACAGGAAAAATCTGCGGATTCGAAGAGTAACCGGAGCGTATTATAATGAATAGAGGCAATAATATGCAGGCATCTGATATTTTAGGTCTTTTAGGGGGAAAGCTGGACGCGTTCAAGGGCTTTTTGTCGGCCACTGCTTTACTGAAAGAGGCCGATCTTCAGGATATGGAAAAGATCGAAACCCTTATAGCGAAACGCGAAAACTGCATAAAAGCTATCAAAGGGATTGACAGCCGGATAAACAGGATCAGAGATTCCATATCTGCTTTGCCGGGTGAAGCAGTGGAAAAAATAAGAACGCTCACAAAAGCCATCGATGATACCGCAGCAGAGGCGGCGCATCTGAATAAAGAATTTGAGACCATGTTTGTGTTTCACCACGATGAGTTTAAAAACAGGCTGTCAAAGGCCCGTCACAGCCGAAAAGGCGTAAAAAACTATGCGATAAGGGCCTATGGGGGAAACCAGCCCAGGTTTCTGGATATTAAGTCATAAATTAAAGATAACTACCATTTTTCAAAGATCTCGCTTTAAAAAGGCTTTGAAAGATTTGAAAAAGGAAAATGATAATCCTCCAAGAACTCCGAAAATGATAAAATACTTGTGATAGAAGCCGGTATCTCCTGCCGTGAAAATATTAAATTCCGGGAAAAAAGTATTAAGATAATAAACTATGGCGGGGAAAATAATTGTGCCTGCAAACAGGATGACAGAAAGAATGATGGCCGAATTTTTTAAAAAAATGATTAGAAATGTTTTAATGTCCAGTATTGTTTTTAATCTTTTTAATTCCGGCTCTATCTCATCCAATTCTTTTGAAATTTCCTTATATCGTATAGACATTTCCAGAAATCCGTTAAAATCATTAAATTTTATCGCTTCCAAAATTTGATTAAATTCCGATTGAACGATTCTTAATTGTTTATAGGCAGAATTGGAAAGAAGCCTGGAATGGTAATCTCTTACAAGGCTGAAAATGTTTCCTATGCGCCCGTGTGTTTTTTTAGCAGCATCTATGAACTCTTTCTTCCGACGGATTATGATTCTGCGGCAGGCGCTGATCATGGAATCGCCAAGATAGGCCATGTCGAGGTATCCGAAGTAACTATCAGTGTGCGCCAATTCTTTTATCCTTAACAATACGGCATCTGCTTTTTCAATCTCATCATCGCCTTGTTCCAAAAATTTTCTGAGTGTGGAAAATTTTCTTTCAGCGCTGTAAGCCATTTTCTGTGCTTTTTGACGGGTTTCCCTGAAAAGTTTCTTGAGTTCCGGATGAATTATCCTGTTAAACTTGGCCAGGTCCGGGTCAATTAGGGCGTTAACATAATATTCCCGATTTGTCCGAATAAGTTTAATGAGCTGTTCCAGTGCTTCATTCATTTTTTCCTGCCGGAATTTAAATATGATCTCCTGATATGCGGCTTCCGTGCAAAAGGGATCAATGATAAAGATTTCTCTTATTTTTTTTAGAGCCTTGTCAGTATCGCCTGTAAGATCATAAAAACGGGAGAGTAAAAGCAGGATAAAAATTTTCTGAAGCTTTGTCCTCGCGTAATGAAGCGCCTTGTCAAGGTGATATTCGCTCTGGAAGAGATCGGCTTTTTCTATACTCAGAAACCACTGTGCGCAGTACACCCTGTAATCGGCAGGATATTTTTCCAAACAGGTTTGCAAAATCGATTCCGCCTGAAGAAGGTTGGAAACGCGGATGCAATCTTGAGCTAACCATATAAAACCGCCTTTGCCGTCACCGCTATTCTTTGTTGCTGTGATCCTGTCCCACTCATTGTTTTTATTATCCCAGATACTTTTGAAGAAACGAAGCTGAAAGACCTGTTTGAGTTCATAGAATCCAAGGCAGGCCAACGTTTCCTGCTCGCGTGATTCTTCCGGAGATTTTACAGCTTTTTGCTTTGCCTCTTCTGAACTCATTAGATACGCAAGGAAAATGTCGTTGATTTTATCAAAAGAAAGATATCCCAGTTTATTTAAAACATTGGTCATATCGACAAGATGTTTGGAGGGACAGTTCTGTGCAGCATGTTCTTTGTTGCCACAGTAAAAGCAGGGTGAATTCTGTCCTATACTTAAGGCATCCTGATATAAGAAAAGCAAGGCATTTTCTTTTTGTTTATAATCACCGGGGGCTATTTCATAGAAGGATTGAGTTTGGTCCGGACCGGTTTGGTTCGGACCGGGCGATGTTGAAGGAATAACCAGGCTGCCTTGTTCTTTTTCTATTAATTTACAGGCAGAAGGTGATATGTAGATTGTTCCCGGATTGAATTTTTCCCAGTCTGCTTTAAACCCTTCACGAACCAGTTTGTCGATTTCCAGACAGGGACCCGCGTCGATAATTATCTGTACAGGCAGGATACCTGTTTCTTTATCAGTGTTTAAATTTTCCATAAGAAAATTTAACATATCACCGGCTACATCCATAAGCAGAGACGGATTTTTTGCAATGAGTATAACGGATTGATCATCCATTATTGCTTCTTCATCAATTTTGCCGTTCCAGAATAGGGCTTTAGCCTTGATGAGATTGTCCCAGATGTTATCAAAATTGCCGATTCCCAATTTCCGGACAGGTCTCATATAAATGACCGACATCATGGTTGGATCAAGGTCGATGCTTTTGTCCCATAGAACCTGATAAATTTCCGGTTTTATTGGAGCATTGTTTTTATCCGGAATTTCAACAGGTTCAAATTGAAGGGAAGATAATCTGTTAACCAGAGTAAAAACATCGTGAGATATGAATATTTGATCGCTTCCCGCAAGATCTGTCAGCTTGGAGGCTATATTCACCACATCCCCAAATATATCTTTATCTTCGATAATACCATCGCCAAAGTGAATTCCAATTCTAATATGGATTTCATACTCAGCATCTTTTTGCTTGTTAAATCGGTTAAACTCCTTTTGTATTCGTATAGCGACCTTTGTCGCTTCCTGAGGGTTGGTAAAAAAAGCAAGAATCGAGTCGCCAATATTTTTGACGACGGTTCCGCCGAAATCTGTGGTTGCTTTTGAAACAATGTCTTCGTGTTGCTGGAGCATTTTGCGTCCAGCCAGATTGCCGTAAGATTGGAAAAACATGGTTGATCCAATAATGTCTGTAAAAAGAACGGCTATTTTCCTGATGGATTTTTTTGCATTTACGTTTGAGGTCATAATTATTGTCTTTTTAGTTTCTCAACAGTCCAAAGCTTTGGTTGATTGTTTTATTCGGCGCTGTTCCTGTAAAACTTGAACCGCAAAAACTCATTTTGAAACATAACATATTTTTGAGAAACAGTATAACATAACAGAATCGTATTTAAAGTTATTTTTATCTAAAGTTTTAAGAAAAGATTTCCGATAATTATACTAGACAACCAGATAAGTTATGAATTACTTGCATGGGATATTTACAACCCGGCCGGTTGTGAGCAAAGCGAACTAAATTAACAAGGAGGACATGCTTTCATGTATGGGAATGGAATTAATGCCTACAGGCAGACAAGTGTGACAACGGCGACCCCCGGAAGACTGGTATTAATGTGTTACGAGGGGGCGATCAGCAGCCTGAAGACCGCAAGGAAAAATTATATTTCCGGAGAGTATGAAGCAAAAGCCAAGACTATCCAAAAGGCGCAGAATATTATAAGCGAATTGATTGTGGCGCTTGATTTCGAAAAGGGTGGAAAAATAGCCGGGAATCTCGAATCCCTATACAATTATATGCTGCGCCGCATAATCGAGGGGGATGTAAAAAAGGACGTGAAAGCCCTTGATGAGGTAATTCTGATGCTTAGTGAACTTGAATCAGCATGGAAGGAGATATTCCGCATTCCTGAAAATTTCAGTTTTAGCCATGACACCGGTCAGAAAAAATCCGCGGATTCAAGAGCTGCTGGAGCGTATTAAAAGGATTTAAAAGACAGGCTGTCAAAGAAGACTCGTTAGGGCCTGGATCGCGTAAATAACTATGCTGATCAATGCCTATAGAATCAAGGCCGACAGGGGAATCAGCCCTGAAAAGGATGATAGCAGAGAGGAGGTATTAAATGGATATCAATAGAATTGACTCGGAGTCCTTGAATATACAGGGGAATCCGGCCATTGTTTCCAAGATTCGGAGCGCAGAAGAAGAAGAAGACCGCGTAAAAACATCTGGATCCGGTACAAGCGAACATCTTGACAATCAACAGGTAAGAGAGTTAACGGAAAAACTCCAGGGATATGTGGACAGGATGAATATAAACATAGCCTTTTCCACATATGGAGAAAAAAATAGCAAAACCGCAGTTACCGTGTCTGAAAAAGAAACAGGAAGGTTGATCCGTGAAATCCCGCCTGAAGAACTGCAGCAATTGCAAGTAAAGATGGAAGAACTTGCCGGCATGCTTTTTAATGGAATGGTTTAAGGGCGTTTTGAGCTGCGTCTCAGGAGTTCTCTCTGCCTTTTAAACACATATCCTATGATAATTTCCCTGTCGCTTTCAGAGAGTTCTTCAAATTTAACAGCAATATCGTATTTATTTGCTGACTCTGATTCTGTAATTGAGACTACTTTTCCAAGTATATTTATCCACGTCTTGGAGACTAAAGGAATAAAAACTCTAAGCGCAATAATATCGTTGATCGAAAAACTCTGGTTTGCGATGAATCTCATTCCGGAACCACTAATATTCACATATTCACCGCTCACAGATTCATATTTCTCAGTATTTTTGCTTTCCAGTATGTTTAAAATACGGTCTATTTTCAGGTTTGCCTGATATATAAGCTTGTAGAGCAATTCTAAGCTAACATTCTCAATTTTAGGCACTTCAAAGGGTTTGCCAAAAGTATTTTCAAAAATAATTTCCGGGTCGTCTTTGCACGTCTCATAGTCTTTCTGCGGAATCTTCCGGTAATCAACCTTGAGCACGTCATCTACTCTTACGTGTTCTCGATTTCGAACGTCATCTACTTTTACGTTTTTTATATGGTTTGTCACGACCGGTTTAACTTCTGAAAAATTTTTTAAATCATCAATCATTATACCACCCCCACTTATTTTTTTTGAACCGCAAACGACCGTTCCAACAGTAAGCGTCATTTTTTTGTCATCTACGTCAAGCTTAATGACAATTGCTTTATCCGATAACGGTTCACGGTTTACAGTTAACGGTTGATCAAAACATAAAAGCAAAAGGCTCAGTTGTGAGAACTCAAGTTTTGCAAAAAGTGGTTTTCAACTTTTTACGAGTTCATCATTTTTAGATTGTGTCTCTTTATTGATAGAGATGAATTCAGGCAAATGCATTTTCTGTGCCAGAATTGCACCGGTTGTGGATCGGGGGATATTCTTGCCTGTTATTATTTAAGCGGATTGTTTGCTTTTTGCAGGATATCTATGAGGCTGTATGAAATTTTGTCAAAAGCTTCTTTTTTATTGTCTTCAGATGACAGGGTTACAATATCGGCATATTTGTTTAAGCTTTTAGGTTTATGCTGTATCCTGTTTTCCACTCTGACTTGCTTGCTATATGCTTTAAGAACGCTTTCGATTTGATAGGTTGATATTGTCACGGCACACCTCTACTTAATTCTTATCGGCGAAAAGATTTAGAACTTTAGACAATTTTTATGTTTCCGCCGGAGAATGCCCATAATTTTTAATCAGATTGAAGCTCCCCGCCGCAAGCAGCGGGGAATCTTCGACCGTAAGGATGTTTGCTATTTTTGGATTCGCTCGCTAACCCCGCCGCAAGCAGCGGGGAATGCGCTCGCTTTTGCGGTTCAGAAAACAGTCAAGGATGATAAACTTGTAAAAAGTCGTCACTCCGGTAGATCCCGGATCGAGTCCGGGAGGAGTCCAGATGGTCTGCAACTGATTGAAAAGACTGGATTACGGCTTTCGCCGGAATGACGGAAAACGGTGTTTTGGGACTTTTTACGAGCTTATCAAAGATGCATGGCATATAAATTGCTTTTGTATACAGCGAATCCCTGAATTCGCAATAAAGCGAACAGAGTCCTTACCTTTTTATGAGATTGTCAAAGATGATTTTTTTTAGATCAGAGATGTTGCGCGTCAAATTTTTTATAATTCTTATTTTAGCGGCATTGTTGGTTTTTTTGTCAGGTTTAGGAGGTTCCTGCGGAGAAGCTGAAGATGAATATTACAGTGTTCATGTGGCTTCGGATAAAAACTTTAATGACGCCGCAGCGCTGAGCTACAGCCTGAAAACTCAGGGGTATGATTCTTTCTGTGAAACAGTGAACATTCCGAACAAAGGGGAATGGCGTCGTGTTTTTATAGGGAGGTATAAGAGTATCGGCGAGGCATTGGAAGCTGGGGAAAAGCTGGTAGAAAAGGGGATGTTTAAGGATTTTATAGTATTAAAGACTAAACCTATAGTATTAAAGACTAAGCCTGAAAATAAAACAGCCGCGCCTGGCGGGAACACGAAGAAGACGAAAACCGATGCACTGAACACAGAAGAAATTGCGCTGTCTCATAAAACTCATAAAGACAAGGTGGATCCAAGCCCGAAGGCGGACACGGATCTGTATGACGGCGCTATGAGCGATTTTACATCAGGAAGATACAAAAACGCTTTAATCAAATTCAAAGAGATGGTTAAAACTAAAAAGAATGAAACCGCGATGAGGCGTATAGCTGATTGTCACTACTTTTTAGGGGAAAACGGGGATAAACAACATGCTTCAGAAGCTATTGATCAATATAGAGAGATCATCCAAAACTATCCAGGCTCAAAGAAGGAAAATGCGCAGGCCACTTACAGGCTTGCTGAAAGTTACAGCCGCTTAACTTTTTATTACGAAGCGTTAATGGAATTTAAAAATCTATATTCAAAATATCCTGAATCAGACTACGCTCCGGAATCTTTATACATGGCCGGCAAAATGTATTACAAAACAAAGAAATTTAGCGAAGCAATCGAGAAGTTTAAAGAATACATAAAAAGATTTCCAGACGGCAAACATGCCGGAGACGCGTATTTTGCTGTTGGGAATTGCTATTCTCAGATGCGCCAATTTAATGACGCTGACATCTGGTATGGTAATGCTTTGGAAAAGTGGCCTGCGCTGGAAAATATTCCGGAAGATACTCTTTTGAACCTGGGAGCACATTATTTTCAAACCGGAAAATATGATAATGCTCTGGAATTTTTCTTTGTTTATGTGAATCTGTTCCCAGATGGTAAACATTGCAGCGGCACCCTTTATAAGATTGCCCGTTCCTTTGAGGCAATGGGGCAATTGCGCAGCGCGCTTAAGGCGCTGAGCCTGGTGGTTGAACGGTATCCCGGCAGTGTGGAAGCTCGGGAGAGCGCAATCATTATGGCGAATATCGGGGTTAAAGATCCGGAAATAAAATTACCGGCATATATCCTTGCAGGGATGGATTATTACGCGGCTCCCATCAAGACATATGAAAAAATGACTGGAAAACTTTCCGGTCTTGATATGGAGGAAGAGTTGATGTTCCGTAAGGGAGAGGCCCTGATAAAAGGGAAAAAGTATCAGGAATCGTTTGATAACTACCGTTCCCTGCTGGGTAGATTTCCTTACGGAACGCATAGAAAAGAAGGTGAGAAAAAACTTATATTGAGCGCCGGCCGCCTGATTGACGATCATTATTCAAAGAAAGACTATATCGCTGTTTCAGATGTATATTTTAATTCCGACAAAGACCTTTTGTTCAAAAATGGCGATTTTGATATGTTATTCAAAATTGGGAGCAGTCTGAAGGAAATGGGCCTGTTAGAAGATGCCGCCGGATTTTTCGGGAAAATGACAGGTGTATTCGGTAAGAATAAAAGGGCAAGCGGGCTTTTGCTTGAGATGGCGAAAATTGATTATGCCAGGGGTTCTTATGAAGAGGCGAAAAAGAGATTAGAGGGGCTGCACGAGAATTACTCTGGGGTGGATAAGAGCATAGCGATTGCCGCCACAAAGCTGCTTGGGGATATTTCTTACAAAGAGGGTCTTTTAAAAGAGGCGGCCGGCTTTTATTCGAAAGCTCTGGGTTCCGAAACAGGGGTTGAGGATGGTGCGGCTATCCGTAAAAAATATGCTGATTCACTGAAAGGGATGGGGCTGTATTCATCCGCCCTGATAAATTATAATAGGGTTCTGAAAAACTGCGGCGACTTGCAAAAATGTTCCGCTCCTGTGATTATGGATTCTTATGAGGGCTTAGCAGATTGTTTGTATAATAAAGGGAAATATCAGCAGGCGATTTTGATGTATGAACAGTCCCTAATGAAGTCCGGGGACGGCGTTTCTGAAGGCAAACAAAACATGTGGACCCTTTTCAATATAGGGCGGGGATACGCAAATCTGAGCAATAAGCCTATGACTGATAAATCCTTCATCTCATTAAAAGGGGAAATTGGCGATGAATTCTGGCCGAGAGTAGTGGATTATTACCTGGCAGATAAAAACTGGGCAGAGAAATACGAGAAATATGTTGGGGATTGAAAACAAGGGGTCAGGGGGCACAGTTAACAGTTCACGGTTCCGGAAACCGGAAACCGGAAACCGCAGGCATGGCGCACAGGCAGGGGAAAACCCGTTCTTACAACAATCATTTGAGAGCTTTGATCGGGCAACCGCGAGGCTGCAAAAAGCCTTTGCCGGCCTGGAAGAGAAATTTAAGGCCATAAACAAGGAGCTGGATTCCAAAAATATTGAATTACAAAAAGCCCTGGCAGAGAAAGAAAAGATAAGCAGCTATCTTCAGAATATCCTCGAGAGCCTTACGACCGGCGTGATTGTAGCGGATCCGGAAGGAAAAATGACGATGATGAATCGGCGCGCCGAGGCGTTTACCGGTTTTTCGAGAGAGGATGTAAAGGGGAAAAATGTGAATTCGCTTTTTGGAGACGAATTCCCGTCCGATCCGAAAGGCTGCTTAGACCTAAGGTATTTTGACGGTGGTCTGGGGAAAAAAATAAGGCTGAAAGGAAGGATATTAGAGATCTTTGGTTCTGCTGTTAAATCAAAAAATGGGGAGGAAACAGGGAGAGTTGTTGTTCTTCGCAATATTACAAGCTTAGAGAAGCTGGAAGAAAGGGTAAAAAGGACGGAAAAATTTGCTGCAATGGGTGAAACAGCGGCGAACATTGCCCATGAAATAAGAAACCCATTAGGAAGCATAGGGCTTTTTGCTTCTTTGTTGATAAAGGAGCTGAAAGAGAAGAAGAATCGTGACAGGGCATCTCATATCATAAGTGCTGTAAAGGATATGGATAATAAAATATCCAACCTGCTTATGTTTGCAAGAGATCAAAAGCCGTTGATGAAGGAGGTCAGCATCCATAATGTGCTTAAAGAGATTATAATTTTTTCCGAACAGATTTTAGGGAAAGAGAATATCATTCTTACGACAAACTATGAAGATGTTGATCCTGTAATTACAGGCAATGCCGAGATGTTGAAGCAGGTGTTTTTGAATCTTATGCTGAATGCCATGCAGGCGATGCCGGGCGGAGGAAATCTCTATATTAAAACGAAAATTTCCGACAGCAACGATGAAAAAAAGGAACCTCACAATTCAAACGTAGAAATCAGTTTTATGGACACCGGCCTCGGAATACCCGATAAAAACATAAAAAAGATATTTGATCCCTTTTTTACCACAAAGGAGAAAGGCACGGGCCTTGGTCTTGCTATTGTCCATAATATCGTTGATATTCATGGCGGTTCGATAGATGCAGAAAACTATAAAGGCGGTGGGGCTGTTTTTAATATTACATTCCCATTGATTATGAATTCGTAAAAAGTCGTCACTCCGGTAGATCACGGATCGAGTCCGGGAGGAGTCCAGATGATCTGCAACTACTTGAAAAGACTGGATAGCGCTAACGGTTAGCGCTGATGCTTCACTTCGTGTCACTACGTGCCCGGCTTTCGCCGGAATGACGGGAAAGAGAACTTTTTGACTTTTTACGAGTTCATCAATTATGAGAAACTATGAAAACAAAAACGATCTTGGTTGTTGACGATGAGCCCTCAATGAGGATTGCTCTTTCCGAATCCTTGGAGAGTTGCGGATATAAAGTCGAAGTTTCGGGGAGTGGCGCTGATGCCCTTGAAAAATTTCAGGAGGATAAATTTGAAGTCGTTATTACAGACATGCGGATGCCCGGGATAGGCGGCATGGATGTCCTGCGTGGCATTAAAAAGGTTTCCTCTAAAACTCCCGTTATTGTCATAACAGCTTACGGTACGGTCGATACCGCAGTTGAAGCTATGAAAGAAGGGGCCGCAGATTTCATTATGAAACCCTTTTCAATAGATCATCTGGAGTCTCTTGTTGAAAAAGTGGTGGGTGAAAAAAACGGGAGGGGCGGTGGATCAAAACATGATTTAAAGGGCTGCTTGTCCAGGGAAAAAACAATTATTACAGGGGACAAAAGGATGCTTGCCCTTCTGGAGTTGCTGAAGGGTGTATCAAAAAGCAAATCAAGTGTTCTGGTACAAGGGGAAAGCGGTACGGGTAAGGAACTAATCGCCCGGTATATACACCTTAACAGCAGCAGGGCGAATATGCCGTTTGTGGCGGTAAATTGTGCGGCTATCCCTCATAATCTTCTTGAGAGCGAAATGTTTGGATATGAAAAGGGCGCATTTACCGGCGCGTCCAGAATGAGGCTTGGGAAATTCGAATTGGCTGCCGGCGGGACATTGCTGCTGGATGAAATCAGTGAAATGGATGTTCAGCTTCAGGCAAAGCTCCTTCGGGTTATACAGGAATCTGAAGTCGACAGGCTGGGAGGCAAGGCATCTGTGCCTGTAGATGTTAGAATAATCGCCACAACAAATGCAGATTTAAAAAAATATATTAAGGATAAAAAGTTTCGGGAAGATCTCTATTACCGCTTGAATGTTATACCTGTGAGGATTCCTCCCCTGAGGGAAAGAATGTGTGATGTGCCGTTACTCTGTGAGTATTTTCTGGAAAAGTACAGCCGGCTCGGCAGGACGCCCAGGCCCACGTTATCAAAGGAAGTTGCGCAGGCACTTGAAAATTATAAGTGGCCGGGCAATGTAAGGGAGCTTGAAAATGTGATTGAAAGAGCGGTGTTGCTGGCCGGCGGAGATAGGATTCTGCCCGAACATCTTTATCTGGAAAAAGAAGGCGAGATGCACAGCCGATCTTCGGAAGCATCGTTAGAATCGGTCGCCTCGGAAGACACCACGTTAAAGGAGATGGAAAAAAGACTTATATTTAAAACTCTGGAAAAGGCGGAAGGAAACAGGACCAGGGCATCAGAGGTCCTGGGCGTAAGTGTGCGGACTATCCGTAATAAACTCAATGAATATAAGATGGATGAGCAAAAAACCTCCATAAAATCATGAAAAAATGGGGGTATGCAAGGTTTTCGGTATGAGTATTGCATAAAAATAATACCATTAAACAGCATAAAGGGGTGTTATTATGGATGCGTTATTTGGTAAAACCATAGAAATGTTGTCTGCTGTTTTGGATTTTCGATCGGAGAGGCATAAGGTGATAGCCTCAAACATCGCAAATATAGATACTCCAAACTACAGGCCCAAGGATATTGTTTTCAAGGAGGAGCTGGAAACCCTTATCAGCAGTAAAGATGGGGTAAGGCTTGATAAAGCCGATTTTGAGGTAATCGATTCCGGTGAAAGGGTCAACCTTGACACTGAAATGGCAAAACTGGCGGAAAATAATCTTATGCATAATCTTAGCGTAGAGCTGCTGGTAAGAAAGTTCAGGAGCTTGGATACTGTTTTAAAGGAGACAAGATAATATGGAATTCATGCCGGCTTTTAGCATTTGTGCGTCCGGGCTTGCGGCCCAGAGGGCAAAGATGGATGTTGTTATATCAAATCTTGCCAATATTAATACAACGCGTACGCCGGAGGGTGGGGCGTATAGAAGAAAAACCGTTGTTTTTTCTTCTGAACCGCTAAAAGGCGGTTTTGATGATATTTTGCAAAAGGTAAAAGTGGAAGATGTTGTGGAAGATAAAGAGAGCATAAAGATGGTCTTTGATCCTGCCCATCCTGACGCGGACTCAGAGGGCATTGTGGCCATGCCTGACATCAACACGGTCGCTGAAATGGCAGACATGATTACCGCAAACAGGGCGTATGAGGCTTGCGTTACCGCATTCGATGCAACAAAAAATATGGCGTTGAAGGCGTTGGAACTTGGTAAATAGATAACCGGTTCAGGGTTCAAGGTTAGTGAAGGTTAACAAAAAAACAACCCTGAACGGTGAACCTTGAACCTTCACAATATGTGCAGGGAGGCGTTTAAAAATGAATAATATGCTGATTCGGGGCGATTTGATGCCCCCGATCTCAAATACTGCGGGAGAAAGCGGTAAGGCCGGTGGAAACGAGGGCTCTTTTAGCAATGTTTTAAAGGGCAAGATCGGGGAGATCAATAAACTTCAATTAGATGCTGATGAGGCTATTGCAAAGGTAGAGCTCAGTGATTCAGGCAGTATTCATGAGGCAATGATTGCACTGGAAAAGGCAAATATTTCTTTCAGAACAATGATGCAGGTAAGGAACAAGATATTAGAAGCCTATCAGGAAGTCATGCGGATGCAGGTGTAGGGAATATATGGATTCAATACTTCAATTTTTTGTGCAGTTAGGGAAAACCTTTAAATCGTTAACCCCATCGAAAAGATTATCTGTTCTTGTTGTCGTCGTTATTACTTTAATCAGTATCGGGGCGTTTGTAGTCTTCGTGAATCAGAAAGAATACAAGACGCTTTATTCCAGGCTTTCTGTTGAGGACGCAGGGGAGATTGTCGCTGTATTGCAGGAAAAAAAGATTCCCTATAAGGTATCTTCTGCAGGCGATTCCATATTAATCCCAGCCGAATATGTTTCTGAATTAAGGCTCAGCCTGGCTGCTTCCGGGCTGCCCAAGGGCGGGGGTGTGGGGTTTGAAATATTTGACAACAAGAATTTCGGGGTTACCGATTTTGTACAGCAGCTGAATTATCAAAGAGCGCTTCAGGGGGAATTGTCACGCACAATCAACGGTCTGGATGAGATCCAACACAGCAGAGTTCATATTGTAATACCTCAGAAATCACTTTTTGTTGAAAAACAGGCAAAACCGACTGCTTCAGTTATTATAAAAATAAAAACAGGCAGGAAGCTGCGGGCATCTCAGATAGAAGGTATAGCCTCCCTTGTGGCAGGTAGCGTGGAAGGGCTCAGCTCGGAAGAGGTAATGGTAGTTGATAGTGGGGGAAATATCCTGTCAACGGCCAGAGGCGGGTCTGAATTATCGAAGCAGACAGATTCGCAAATAGAATTTCAGAGAAATATAGAAAAGAATTTGGCGAACAGAATCCAATCCATGCTGGAAAAGGTGGTGGGACAAGGAAAGGTCGTGGCAAAGGTTTCCGCTGTTCTTGATTTTAGAGTTATGGAGAAAACAGAGGAATCCTACGATCCTGAAGAACCTGTTGTAAGGAGCCTGCACCGCAGGAGCGAAAAGTCGAGCGCGCCTATCGGAGGAGAAAGCACTTTCAGCCCCACCAGTGGACAGAGCGCTAAATCCTATGGTACGGATCATGAAAAAACAGATGAAATAGTCAATTATGAAATAAACCGGGTTATCAGCAAGACTGTAATGCCTGTGGGCGAAGTGGAAAAATTGTCAATAGCTGTGCTGGTAGATGGTGTTTACAACAAAAACGATAAAGGGGTTGAAGAGTTTCAGCCAAGATCGAAAAAAGAGATAGAGGATATGGAAGACCTTGTTAAAAGGTCGGTTGGTTTTGATGTTCAACGGGGCGATCTGATAGTGGTAACCAGCATCCCTTTCGGTAAGGTTGAATTAGAAACCGGGTTTGTTGAGGAGGGTTTCTGGACGACTAAATCACACTTGATTGTTTCGTTCATAAAATACTTTGTTTCGTTAATTGCCCTGATATTTGTTTTATTTTTTATTCTGCGTCCTTTAATCAAATTCATTATGACTAAGGACAGGATCGGGGGTGTTGGCGCAAAGGGATTGCCGGCTGCTGCCGACGGTCTGGCCGGCCCGAAGGGCGGAAGGTCTCCTCTGGTGGAGATTGGAGTAGATCTGGAAGATGATGAAAGTCTCAGAGGCTTGGATGCTGTTAGGAATTTAGCTGGTCGGGATGCTCAGAAATTTGCAGAGTTATTGAGAAACTGGCTTAAATAAAGGAGAATTGCATGGGTATGTCAAAGGAAGAAAAGGCGGCGGTGCTCCTTTTGTCTTTGAGCGAAGATGCGGCAGCAGAGGTAATGAGAAATCTCGCACCGGATGAGATCAGACGTGTCGGGAAATGTATGAGCGGTTTAAGCGGGATAGCTAATGAAGATGTAGGAAGTGTTGCCAGGGAATTTTGCTCGCTTGCCGAGGAAAAAGGGAACCGAATCATGTCGGTTCGAGGCAGCGTTGTCGAAAATATTGTATTAAAAGCTTTGGGAGACGTTAAGGGGAAAGAACTCATAAAAATAATCGAAGACGGCAGCTTTTTAATGGAGAGTCCGATAATTGAAAATTTGAGAAATACAGACACACAGATATTAATTGATTCCATAAAGATGGAGCATCCCCAGACCACAGCTCTTTTACTGGCGCACCTGAGACCGGAACAGACATCTGAGATTATGGAACAATTTTCCCCTGAAAAGCAAGAAGACATTGCAAGGAGGATAGCGACACTGGGAAGCGTCCCGCGTGAGTTTATGGAGGATATGGCCAGAACGCTTGAATCGGAAATGGTTGCAGAAAGAGATAGTGGAGAGCAAATCGGCGGAGTCAAGATGATTGCAGAGATTTTAAACAGGATGAGCCGATCAAATGAAAACAGGATTTTAGAATCGCTTGAAAAGACAAACGCGGATTTAGCGGGCGAGATCAGAAACCTTATGTTTACTTTTGATGATATTTTCAAATTGGATGACAGGAGTATGAGAATATTGCTTGAAGCTGTAGATCGTGAAGCTTTAGCCTGTTCTCTTAAAATAATTGACAGTGAAATGAGAGAAAAGATTTTTAAAAACATGTCAAAGCGCGCCGCCGGGATGCTCAGGGAGGATATAGAGGTTATGCCCCCAAGAAGACTGTCAGAGGTTGAAAAAAGCCAGAAAATGATTATTGAGACCGCAAAGAAACTTGAAGATGAAGAGAAGATAACAATAGCAGCGGGGCATGAAGAGGATGTATTTGTCTGATTCCAAAAAGGTTATCAAGGCGCAGGACATTAAACTTGCAGACCAGTCTGCCACTGCGAGGCACAAGCGGGGAGGTTCGAGGGAAAAAGCCCGGGCTATCTTTGTTCGGGGTATATGTCATATTCCGGGAAGTGAAACAGGTTTTAATATCCGTGGGAATAACATGGATGTCGGTTCCGAGAGTGAAGACCCTTGGAAACAGCCCGGGGAACAGATAGAGGAAAGAATAAAAATTGCGGTAAAAGAAGCCTATGACAGAGGATTTTCAAAAGGGATAATAGAGGGCAAGGATCGGGAAAAGAGAGAATTGGCTCTTGCCGCAGAATCTGTTGCGAAATTGATCGGAGAATTAAAGGCGCTGAAGCAGGAATTTATGGAAGGCTCTGAAAAGGAAATAATCGACCTTGTTTTTTCAATAGCCGGCAGTGTTATACATAAGGAAGTGAGCGTCGGCAGGGAAGTTGTAGTATCCGTCCTTAAAGATGCGATGAGAAATATACATAAGAAGGAGGGGGTCAGTATCCGGCTGAATCCCGAAGACCACCGTTACATAACAGAGGCAAAGCCCGATTTTCTCGATAGTTTCGGCGATATATTAATTGAGAAGGATGAAGAAATCGGTCAGGGCGGGGCTGTGATAGAGACGCATTCAGGGGTAGTTGATGCCAGGCTGGATCAGCAGTTAAATAAAATCAGGGAGTCGTTGATAGGCTCTTAGGCTGTTAGACTGAAGGGGGAGAAGACCTTCAGCCTTCAGCCTTCAGCCTCCAGCCTAAATAAATGAATTTTGAGAAATATCATAGAGCAGTCAAGGGTACAAACCCCTTCAGTGTTTATGGAAAGGTAAGCGGGGTTATTGGTCTTCTGGTGAAAGGCTATAATCCTAAAACTTCCATAGGCGAGATGTGCCGGATTTATCCTGACGGCAATAACAGGATAATCAGCGCGGAAGTTGTGGGCTTCATGGAAGAAAAGGTTCTTTTAATGCCTTTTGGAAACCTTGATGGTGTCGGGCCTGGCTGCAGGATTCTCTCTACGGGAAAAAAGTCGAATGTAAAAATAGGTTGTAATCTTCTCGGAAGGGTCATTGATGGTCTGGGAAATCCTATTGATGGCAGGGGGCCAATAGAATCGGAAGGCGAATATCCTATTTATGCCGAGCCGATCAATCCTCTTAAAAGAGGCAGGATAACAGAACCGATAGACCTTGGGATCAGGACCATGAATGGGTTGTTCAGTTGCGGCACAGGTCAGAGGATGGGGATATTTTCAGGTTCAGGGGTTGGTAAGAGCTTTCTCCTTGGAATGATTGCCAGAAATACAGGCGCTGATATCAATGTAATCGGACTCGTCGGTGAAAGAGGAAGAGAAGTTCGTGAATTTATTGAAAATAAACTTGGCAAAGAAGGGCTGTCCAGATCCGTGGTTGTTGTGGCAACATCGGACATGCATCCTCTGATCAGGATGAGGGCGGCGTATGTGGCGACAACAATATCGGAATATTTCAGGGACCAGGGAAAGGACGTTCTCCTTATGGTCGATTCGCTTACCAGATTTGCAATGGCGCAGAGAGAAGTCGGTCTATCTGTCGGAGAACCTCCAACCGCAAAAGGTTATACACCATCGGTCTTCAGCCTTATGCCGAAGTTGCTGGAAAGAGCGGGGAACATAGAAGAAAGCGGAAGCATAACAAGCCTTTATACGGTTTTGGTGGAAGGCGACGATTTTAATGAACCGATCGCCGATGCGGCCAGGTCAATTCTGGATGGTCACATAACTCTTACCCGCAGCCTGGCTGCAAGTAATCACTATCCCGCAATAGATGTCCTGGAGAGCATCAGCAGGTTGATGATAGATATTGTAAATGATAAACATCGAAAGATGGCAAACGATGTTTTAAATATTGTATCAACCTACAGGAAGGCTGAAGATTTGATTAATATAGGCGCTTACGTGGAAGGAAGCAATCCGGAAATAGACAATGCAATAAGAATGATAGGCAAGGTAAATTCATTTTTAAGACAGGATATTAACGAAAAGATCAGTTTTAAAGAGAGCGAAGAACAACTTTTTGCTCTTTTTGACTAGAGAAGGGATCCCTGAACCCTGAACCTCTGAACGGTTACTATATGTTTAATTTCAGATTACAGCCGGTATTAAAACACAGAAAACTGGTAGAAGAACAGCTGATGCTTGAATTTGCAGATAGAAAAAGGAACCTCTATTCTGAGAAAGAAACATTGAAAAAGCTGAGAAGAGAGAGGGCGGATTTGATCTCCCGGTTGAAAAAGATGGGCGAGACAAAGCTGAGCGCGGCTGATGCTTCAATTTATCTTTCTTATATCAGTCACATTAAGGATGAGGAAAATCACAGGGAAGAGATTGTCTGTCAGATTGGAAAGGAGCTGGAAGAGAAAAGAATAAAGCTTGTTGATGCTTCAAGAAAGAGAAGAATCCTGGAAATTATTAAAGAAAAAAAACTGGGAGAATACAGGTTGTCTTTGATCGTCAGGGAACAGAAAGAGCTGGATGAGTCCTGGCTTTTAAAATTCGGCAGGAGCGTGAAAATTGAAGAAGTTGATAATTGCCTGTAACCTTTTGATATTGTTTATTGTTCTGCTAAAGATTGCAGCTGTCGTAGGAATAATAAAAAATTCAGAAACCGCAAACTCTCTTCTGACTGTAAACAAGGCAGCAGCGGATTCGCCGGTTAAGGCTGGTTTTGAACCTATGGCGAGGGACATAAACGAGGACAGCCTGTCAGGAGAAAGGAAGCTTCTATCTTCATTGTTAGAGAAGCAAAAGGCGCTTGATGACCGGGAAAACTTTTTACAGTCTGAAGAAAGAAGATTAAATTTGTTAAAAGATGAAATACTTTCCAAAATCAACAGCTTGCAGGAGTTAGAGAAGAGATTGACAGGGCTTCTTGAAATGGTTGAGGAAAGAAATAATATTAAATACAAGAATATAGCAAAGGTTTATGAATCTACTCCTCCTGCCCGGGCCGGTTCCATGTTGGAAAAACTGGATATCAAGACAGCCGCGGCTATAATTATGAACATGAAAAGCAAAAGCGCCGGAGCGATATTAGGGTATGTAAGTCCAGCCAGATCTGTAGAGATAACCAGAGCCATAACCATGCAGGCGAAACCGGCCGAGTAGTTAAGCAGGAAAGTATTTGAGAGTCGGCATTTTTTTCAAGTCAACGGGCAATATTTGCCCCGCCCCAAGTTTCCATCCCAAGCTATTTTCATAACACACCGATATTATACATAATCCTCAAGGCCCAAGGTGTGGCATGCCTTTTGCTCTTATACTTTTGTAAGGCATTGATTAATGCCATTAACTTAAGAAAACCCGGAGACGCACACTGCGAGGTTTTTACCACGAAGAGCATGAAGTGAGCGAAGATAAAGAAAAAAATCCTTAGTGTCCTTCGTGGTGATCAATAATAAAACAGTCTAACTTATAGAACTTATTGCAAGTTTAGCATTAAAGGGAATTGGTGATTCAATAATGACAGAATTAAATTTGGTGAATTTACAACAGGACGTCGGTCTTCCTGGTTCATCTGAAAAATTGCAGAAAGGGAAGGCCGGTAAGGAACCGGAGCAGATGATGCCGTTTGCCTGTGTAATGGGGAACGCATGCCGTACAACGACACAAAAGACGGAGAAAGCTCCACTTAATGTCCGCCCTGACAAAGGGAAGATTGGGGGGCGTTCCGATAAAGGTAATGCGACCAGGCGATGCAATACCTTTAATATAGATTCGGATAATAATATCATGGGCGCTGGGAAGGATAAGACCGAAAAAACGAATCGATCGCTACTGGTTAAAGGCAAGGGCATTGCGGAAAGTTCACACGGTGCCATTCTGAAGGGCGAAGCAACGATGGATATCAATCCCTTTATGAATGCGTCAAAAGGCAAGAGGACAAAAATAAACAGATCATTTTCCGGTAAGATTGATTTGCTGTCGAAGAGAGATGTCCAAAAGCAGACCCGGGGGAAAGTTAAAAATCTGCAGGTGAGCAGTGGCCCTAAGAAGAGCGAGGCCGGAATAAACCATGCCTTGACCGGAGATGCCAGGGGCTCGCTGAAATCTGGATTGAATAAGCAAAGCATTGAATCAGGGCTGCCGAAGTCAGGGATAATCGGAGTAGTTGCCGGAAAGGATGCGGCTTTTAAGAAAAGCATGGGAGCAAGAGTTGCTGATCCTGTTGGAGAAAATTTCAGGACAGTAAAGGGCGCGGTTGCTGTTTCTAAAGGTGTTGACTTTAAGGAGAGCGGAGGCGGAATAAACAACGCCCTGGTCAGCGGTCAGAGGACAAAGAATAAAGAACAGAGGGCAAAAATGGAGAATGCCCCCGGACTTTTGAAATCCGGTTTGAAGAATGCGGCTGTTGTGGAAGGAAAGAGCGTTGCAGAGCCTGACAAAACAGAAAAAAAATCTTTTACACTTGTAAAGAGCGGCCACAGAAATGACATCGGGAATTCACTGAAACATTTGGGCCTTAATGTTGAAGAGGCTGCTGCCGAGCATAAAAAAACAGGAGTTAAGGAATTCCCCGATCATAAAACAGAGATTCTTCACAAAGGAATTCCAATACCGGAGCGTTCATCCGGCAGTGGTTTTTCCGCCAATGGATATCATAATGCGACTTTTCATGCATCCGGCAGATCGTCGTCCGTTAATGAGAGCGTGAACAGTCGCGCCATAGAACCACGGGCTTTGATCAATCAGATTGCATCCAGCGTAAAAAGGCCTGGAAGGGTGAGACTTACGCTCAATCCACCCCGTCTGGGCACACTGAATGTGGATGTGCTTGTCAGGGATAATAAAGTGCATGTTATGCTTCAGCCGGAAAATAATGATGTTAGGCAGATATTGCAGTCAAATATGGAAAGTCTCAAAAGCTCTCTTCGTAATCACGGATTGATCGTTGATACCATAAATGTGTCTGTTCAGGAAAAATCGGATGGCGCTAATTATGGCGCTGATTATAGATCAGGGCAAAACGAAACATTATTTAGAGAAGGCGGAAAACGGGAAGGGAACCAGGAAGACCAGGGAGGTGGGCAAGATTTTGTGAATCATGACCCAACATTGCTTGAGGAAGAAAACCCGCGCTTCCGGAGTGGCGAGCGTATCAGTTTGTTTGCGTAAATGTAACCGTTCAGCCACAAAGGAACAACAGATGAATATGATTGACAAATTATACTATAACATTAGTGTCTTTGAGGCTGAATTATTGCAAAAAAAGTTAAGGAGGGTATGAAATGACAGGCATAGACGGTATAATCGGCAGCAGCGGAAGTTTGCAGATTCTTGAAAAGAGTACGAGCACGATGGGAAAGGATGATTTTCTGAAAATGATGATAGCCCAGCTTCAACATCAGGATCCTCTCAATCCGCTTGATGGCACGGATTTTACAGCGCAGCTTGCTCAGTTTTCCAGCCTTGAACAGTTGAGCAATATGAATACTCAGCTGGAAACCCTGGGTCTTTATCAGTCCTCGTTAAATAATTCCCAATCGGTAAGTTTTATAGGCAAGGAAATAACCGCGAGAGGCGATGCTGTTAAAGTAGATGGAGCCTCTGCCGACCTTGCTTATAATTTGTCGGAACCGGCTGAAGTTTCAATCAGAATTTATAATGAAAACGGCACACTTGTGGATACTCTCGAATTAGGAGCTCAACAAGAGGGGGAAAATTCAGTTGCCTGGGATTGCAGCGGTGTTGCGCCCGGCAATTATACATTCGAAGTGTCCGCAAATGATTCCAGCGGAGATGCTGTGACCTCTTATACAAGGATAAAAGGGAGGGTAACCGGTATTTCTTTTGAGGAAGGGTCTCCCGTTCTCTTTGTTAACGGGCAGGATATTTCTTTTGGGGATGTAATTTCTGTGAATGAACCAGAGGCTTAACAAAAGGTAACCATTCACGGTTTGTATTTATCGGTTCAGGGTTGAAAAAAACAGAAGGTAGAGGAGAATTATGGGGACCTCTTTTGAAGATTTAGAAGTTCGGGCAAAATCTTGCAGGTTATCGGTACGTCTTTATAAATTATTAAGAGATTGCCGTGATTATGCAATGAAAGATCAAATGTTGCGCTCATCTATATCTATTCCATCAAGTATCGCGGAAGGAAGCGAAAGAAAGAGTATTCCGGATTTCCAGCGGTTTATAAATATTGCACAAAAATCGGCTGTGGATCTGAGAGCGCAGATTTATATTTCACGAGAGCTTAATATATTTTCTGATTTAGATGCAAAGGAATTAATTCAAGACTTGAAATCAATATCCAAAACTCTTCAATCCTTGCATGGTTCATTGAAAAAACCGTTAACCGACAACCGTGAACGGTTACAACAAAAAGGGAGGTAAGAAAAATGGGAAGTTCATTATTTGCCGGTATTTCAGGCCTGGCATCAAGCAGCAAGCAGTTGGACGTTATCGGTAACAACATAGCCAATGTCAACACAACCGGGTTCAAGGCCGGGAAAATACATTTCGGCGATATTTTAAGTCAAAGCGTATCAGGTGGATCTGGAGGCGGTATGCAGGTTGGACGTGGCGTGGACGTAACTGGTATAACTACACAATTTTCTTCGGGATCATTCGAGACAACGTCAAATGCCACTGATCTTGCTGTTGACGGCGACGGTTTTTTCATAGTCCAGGATGCCGAAGGGGGAGAGTACTACACCAGGGCCGGCGCATTTCATCTCGATAATCAGGGTTATCTTGTTGACGTCAATGGTTATAAGGTGCAGGGTTATAACCTTACCGGAGCCGATCCTTATACGCCATTGGACATTTCTCTTGCCAACGTACAGTCCACCCCGGCCGCCACAACTTCAATCGGTGTCGGCGCAAATCTCAATGCTGAGGCGGTTGACGGGGAAACCTTTAACGCATCCCAGACGGCTTACGATTCTCTCGGCGGTATCCACGCACTCAAAGTGACTTTTCAAAAAACAGAAGAAGATGGATGCTGGGGTTTCAATGCCTATCTCGACAACGTTGTCGCTACAGGGCAGAACTATTCGGGCGTTAAATTTGATACAGATGGTGTTCTTGAGTATGTGTACAGCTCGACCGGCACTGATACTATTACCGATAATACGAGTAGCGGTGTTGTGACTGCGGATGTAACGGAAAATATTCCAGCCGCAATAACCGCTGACGGGTCAATTACACTGACAAGAGGTGCGGTTGCCGGCACATGGACAGCGGCAAATGTCTTGGGTTACGCTAACGTTGCGGTCGTTGCTTCCAGTGATGCTCAAATAACAGTTGATCTTGATGACACTGTTGGTTCTACTGATCTTACCGTGGCCCTTCCCAGTGGTACCTGGTATGAAGGCGACGTAATTACAGTAACACTCACTCTCGCAACCACTTCTGCTGCGGCTGCGGTAACCACTCACGCCACCATGAACGGCGCTGTGACAGATACGATAAATAATGAGGGCCAGTTGTATCAGGACGGCACTCTTGTATTGACGAGGGGAGCAACCGCCGGCACCTGGGCGGTAAGCGACAAGGACGGCTATACGAATGTAGCGGTACTCGCGTCTTCGGATACCTCGATTACGCTTGATTTTGATGGCGCCGGAGTCGCCGACGTCACACTTGCCCTGACAGGTACGTGGGCCGCGGGTAACACGATTGAGTATGCAATCGTCCAGACAGAGGTAGCCCCTGTCGACATCAGTCTGACGATGCCCATCATTCCAGGCGCGACCATTGGAACCGCAGGTGTGGTAGCATGGGATCTGGTCGGTACGACAGCGGAGGCCTTAACCGGATATGCGAGCACATCCGTGGTAAGGGCACTGGTTCATGACGGATATTCCTCCGGTTCATTGAAGAGCATTTCCGTGATAGCGGATGGCACAATCAGCGGTTTTTTTACCAATGGTCAGACATCCGATATCGCCCAGGTCGTTTTGGCAGACTTTCCCAATACATCAGGTCTGAAACGGATGGGGAAGAATCTTTTCGGCACAACCGTGGATTCGGGAACTGCCGTAGTCAATAAGGCCGGATCAGCGGGTATGGGAGATATCAGCCCGAACTCGCTTGAGATGTCAAATACCGATATCGCGACGGAATTCATCAATATGATTACAGCGCAAAGGGCATATCAGGCCAGCGCAAAGATCGTTACCGTAACCGACCAGATGATGGCCGAGCTGATGAACATCAAGAGATAAAAATTAATTAGATTCGAAGGGTTCACGGTTCAAGGTTAGAGAACCGTGAACCTGACAACCTGGGCGGTTATATGTCAAATTTCTGACGACCCGTCAAAAACCCTTTCTGTTCAGGGATCAGGGATCAGGGGCTATTACGTCTTTCACCCTCGACCTGAGACCTTTGCAAAACACCAATATTGTCATTGCGAGCGAAGCGAAGCAATCTTATAACATATTGATAATCCACGAGATTACTTCGTCGTGTCGCTCCTTGCAATGACTAAAACAGCAGTTATGCAAAGGTCTCGACCTTTGACCACACGGTTTACGGTTTACACTATTTCCTTTAATCAACTGTTAACTGTAAACCGATAACCGTAAACTGTTAACCCCGACCCCCGACCCCCGACCCCCGACCCCCGACCCCCGATCCCTAATCCCTGATCCCTGATCCCTGATCCCTGATCCTCTTGGCACACTCTTTGCTTTTCCAAAGTCCCATATGGATATATCAACTATTTTAGGAATTATAGTAGGGTTTGGCCTTGTGGGCGGCGCCGTAATGATGGGTGGCGGAGCGTCTTGGTTTGTAAATCTTCCTTCCATAATGATTGTTGCAGGCGGGACTTTCGGCGCCGTACTTATCAACTATCCCATCGCAGATATACTTGGGGTGGCAAAGGTGGCAAAGCGTGTATTTTTCCGGCAGAAACTGAAAACAGAGAAAATGATAGAAATGCTGCTGGATATGTCAAAGATTGCCAGACGCGACGGGATACTGGGCCTTGAGGACAAAATGGCAGATATTAAAGATCCCTTCTTTGCCAAAGGGGTAACGTTGATGATAGATGGCGTTGAACCGGTTACCCTTTCCAGAATTCTTAATACGGAACTTGAATACATTTCCGAGAGGCACAGCCTGGGAGCGGAGATGTTTACAACCATGGGGAATTTTGCGCCTGCCATGGGAATGGTGGGAACCCTGATAGGATTGATAAAGATGCTGGTGCAGATGGATGATCCCTCCTCCATAGGACCGGCCATGGCTGTTGCCCTTGTAACCACCTTTTATGGCGTAATCCTGGCAAATCTGGTTTTCCTGCCTGCCGCCGGCAAACTGAAGAGGCGAAGCAACAGTGAACTTATGCAAAAGCAGCTGATGATAAGCGGCATCCTCTCTATCCAGGCGGGAGACAATCCAAGGGTTCTGGAAGATAAGCTCCATTCGTTCATAGCGCCTGGGCAGAGAAAATCTGTGTTTTAGGTGGCAGTTTGGCCAGTAAGACACAAAGGGACAAAGGCACAAAGGGTGGATATGATTGACAAATTATATTATAAACTTAGTGTCTTAGTGGCGAAATTATTAATATTTTAGATATGGAAGAGGAACCAGGAAAGAGCAATAAGAAAAAAGAGACTCAGGCTGCGGGCTGGGAGATGATATACTGTTCTCTTGTGCTGATTATAGTGGCTCTTTTTGCCATGCTTGTGTCGTATTCAAGTGTCAGGCATGATAAAATAAAAAACTTTCTAAAACAAGATGTGTCGTCCCCGGAAAACGCTGAGTCCTATAAAGGCAGTGACACCCTGAATCTCTCGCCGGATATTTTGGGAGATCAAAATGAATTTGCCATGCCGGCCATGAAATCCCTGGAAGTATATTTTCGACAGACAGGCCTGGATAAATCGATCAGCATAGAAAAAACCAGGAAAGGGTTCAGGATTATTTTTGGAAGCAATGTATTGTTTTCATCAGGAGCTGCTGAAATAAATAAAGAGGCTTATTCCTATTTTGATGAGATAATAAAGATAGTGAGAAACAACCCTTTTACCGTAAGGGTGGAAGGCCATACTGATAGCGTTCCGATAAACACCCCCGAGTTCCCGTCGAACTGGGAACTGTCAACAACCCGTGCTGTTAATATCCTGCGGTATCTTCTTGAGAAAGGAGAATTTTCAGAGGATAGACTGTCCGCAGTCGGGTTCAGTCAATATCATCCTGTTGAATCAAATGATACATCTGAAGGCAGACAGAAAAACCGGAGGGTTGAATTTTATTTTGAAAAGCAGATCTAAAAAACCGGAAGATAAAGGAGGGGCGTGGCTTTTAACCTTTAATGATATGGTGACACTGCTGCTTACATTTCTGGTTTTAGTGCTTTCGCTTTCAGAAATGGATAAATCTAAACTGGCAGCCTTATCTGGTTCCATGAATGCTGTATTTGATACGCCGAAACTAAAAAAAGAGGATGTGAAGGTTTTTACCCCATTTGTTATTCCTATAAGAAATAAGGCCATGATGTTTGAGAAAAAAAAGAGAGAATTGGCCGAGCGTGTAAACAAAGCAGCCGGAATGACCGCAGGAACGACCGGAGAGGGAGCTTCTGCTGTTCCTGAAGGCATGGCTATGGCAAAGGTGATAAAAGAGGGGGTTCGCGTTACCCTGGTTGAAAAGCTGTTATTTGAGGCAGGTACGGCCGAAATTGAAGAAAAAAATCGGCCTGCCCTTAAATCACTTTGTTCTATTTTTCAAAAAACCGACAGCCTGATAAGGGTAGAGGGACATACGGATGATATTCCGATAAACACTCCTGGGTTTCCGTCGAACTGGGAACTGTCAACCGCCCGGGCCGTGAATGTTATCAAATATTTCATTTCCCAGGGCGGCATTCTCCCGGAAAGACTCTCTGCAGCAGGCTATGGTGATTCAAAACCTCTTTTACCGAATGTGAGCGATCACAACAGGGATATCAACAGGAGGGTGGAGGTTATTTTAGCATTAAAGGAAGAGTAACAGGTCAGCCACAATTTTAGCGTCTTTGTGGCTGAACTACTGCAAAAAAGGTTGAGGAGGGTGTGCTAATGGTTGAAGAAGAAAAGGAAGAAGCGGAGCTCGAAGAAAAAGAACCAAAAAAAGGCAAGAAATCGATTATTAAATGGATTGTAGTGTTTTTGGGGGTAGTGATTTTAGCGGCAGCAGGTTTTGCCGGGTGGACATACTATAAGACCCATCTTTCCGGTTCAGAAAAAGCAAGTGTCGGACAGACCGTTCAGGAACCGGGTGTTTGGTCAATGGGCAGTCTGGTCATAAATTTAATGGATGATAACGGTGAAAGGTACTTAAAGGCTGTGATCCAGATCGAGGTGTCTAATCAGGATGCTGTGTTGGAGCTGGACCTGTTAAAACCAAAAATTACAGACAGCATTCTTGGTCTCCTTTCATCAAAAAGCTATAAGGAGATCGCAGGCTTTGAGGGGAAACAGCGTCTTAAAGACGAGATCGCCATGCGTCTGAATAGTCATCTTACTAAAGGTCAGGTCAGAAGGGTCTATTTTACCGAATTTCTTATACAATAGATGGATTAAGAAGGATTAAGGAGTAAGGAGACAACTTAGATGTCCCAGATACTGTCACAGGAAGAGGTGGATGCCCTTTTAAAGGGGGTATCAGAAGGTGAGGTTGAGACAAAGCAGCAAGAAGAAGACCATGATCCGTCAAAAGTCCATCCATATGATTTAACCGGCCAGGAAAGAATTGTAAAAGGAAGGATGCCGGCCCTGGAGACGACAGCTGAAAGATTTGCCAGAATGTTCAGAACAACCCTGTCGTCGGTGTTGAAAAAGATTGTCACTGTTAACACTTTATCGGTGCATATGGCCAAGTATGAAGAATTTATGAAAACAATTCCAGTGCCTGCGAGTCTTAATCTCTTTAAAATGAATCCATTAAAAGGGGTTTCACTTTTTATTATTGAATCGCGAGTTATATTTGCTCTGGTTGATATTATCTTCGGTGGATCCGGACGGGAAACGGTTAAAATTGAGGGAAGGGAGTTTACAATCATAGAAAACAATCTGATAAAGAAGATTGTATTAAACGCACTGTCTGATTTTAAAGAGGTGTGGAAAACAATTATACAACTTGATGTCGTCTATCAGAGAGCGGAAACAAATCCACAGTTTGTACAGCTTGTAGCGGCTACTGACGTTGTGCTTGTTATGCAATTTGAAGTTGACCTGGGTTTTTCTTCGGGCAAAATTAATTTTTGCATACCTTATTTAATGATAGAGCCGATCAGTAAAAAATTACAGGCAGGTTATCAGGAAGAAACATTTGTGGCTGATAAAGAATGGACGAACAGCTTTGAGAAGGGTCTTAGACGCGTAAATGTAAACCTCACTGTTGAGCTGGGCAGAACGGAGCTGAGCGGAAGAGAAGTTGTAAGCCTGAAAAAGGGGGATGTTATATCTCTGGATCAATATTGCAGCGATAGTCTGGATGTTTATGTGGAAAATATCCTTAAGTTTAAGGGACAGCCAGGGCTTTATAAAGGTAACCGTGCGATAGAGGTGACAAAACTTATGATTGGGGAAGAGGTGTATTGATATGGAACAGAATGAGTCGGCGGAAGAAGTAAAAGAAACAAAAAACGATAAAGAAATCGGCGGGGACGATGTTCAGGAGGAGATGAAGGCATCTGTCAAGCCGGTTGAAGAAAAGCCGGTTGAAGAAAAGCCAGTTGAAGAAAAGCCAGTTGAAGAAAAGCCGGTTGAAGAAAAGCCGGTTAAGAAAAAACCGGTTGAGAAAAAAGAGGTTAGTAACGTCAGGTTCGAGGAAATAAAACAGGGTAAAACAAAAAAATCAGAGCTGGATCTGGATTTTATTCTGGATATACCCCTCACAGTGACTGTTGAGCTGGGCAGAGGAAGGATGTTGATAAGTGAGCTTCTTCAGTTAGGCCAGAGTTCGGTTATAGAGTTGACGAAATTTGCAGGAGAGCCGATGGATGTTTTTATCAACAATCGATTGGTTGCCATGGGTGAAGTGGTTGTGGTTAATGAGAAGTTCGGGGTTAGATTGACGGACATCGTTTCCCCTGCCGAGAGACTTAATACCTTGAAGTAATTATTTGAGGAGCGCCATGAATTCACTGGAATTGTTTCCCTCTCTTTTGAAAATAATATCTGCCCTTGCCGTTACGGTGGGGATTATGATTGTTGCCGCGTATCTGTTTAAAAAAATCATGAAAAAGGGAGAAGGGGGGATCAATGGCAGAGAATTGATAAAGATTTTATCTGCTAAATACCTGGGGACCAAGAGCAGTATAATGCTTATTGATGTGCTGGGCAACATTATGGTGATCGGCGTTTCGAGCAGCAAGATATCCCTGTTGACGGAGATTGTGGATTCTGAATCGCTTGAACAACTGAAAGATATTCAAGAGCAGAAAGGCAAAAGCGCCTCTTTTTCTGATTATTTGAAGAGATTGTTGAAGTGACGGATAAACCACATAACCGTAAACAGTTACTTAACGACTCAACGAGGTCATAAATTGACACTTTTTACGAGACCATCAAGATTTGATACCCGGAAATATCTTATATGCATCCTGGTAATTTTGGGACTTGTTTTTTTTGCAGGCTCTTCGTTGGGACAATCATTTTCCGTTCCCTCGATAAGTTTGAATGTCGGGGACGGTGGTGATGAACCAGGCAGGGTAGCGGTAGTTATTCAACTGCTGCTTCTTCTTACAATACTTTCTCTTGCCCCGGCAATACTTGTAATGTTGACTTCGTTCACTCGAATTGTTGTCGTCCTTTCCCTTCTAAGACATGCTCTTGGCACGCAGCAGATGCCTGCAAACCAGATTATCATTGGATTAGCTCTTTTCCTGACCTTTTTTATCATGACACCGGTCTGGAATGATATAAATTCGCGGGCGCTGCAGCCGTATATTAATGAAGAGATATCGGCAGAAAGGGCCTTTGACCTGGCAACGCAGCCCATAAAGGAATTTATGTTAAAACAGGCCAGAGAAAAAGATATTGCCCTTTTTGTCAAGATTTCAAGAGAGGAAAGGCCTAAAAACCCCGATGAGATCAAACTTCCCGTATTAATGCCGGCCTTTGTAATCAGTGAATTAAAGACGGCTTTTCAAATCGGGTTTATGATCTATCTTCCTTTTTTGATACTGGACATGGTCATTGCCAGCGTGCTTTTATCAATGGGAATGATGATGCTTCCACCTGTAATGATAAGCCTGCCGTTCAAACTACTCCTTTTTGTGCTGGTTGACGGGTGGAATTTAGTAATCGGTTCACTGGTTCAAAGTTTTGTTTAGGAGAGGTGCGCATGACTGTTGATATGATTATTGGGCTGGCCGCCGAAGCCATAAAGGTTACCTTGCTGCTTGCAGCCCCCATGCTTACAGTGGGCCTTGCTGTAGGCCTTATTGTCAGCATCTTTCAGGCAGTAACTCAGATTCAGGAAATGACATTGACATTTGTTCCTAAAATAGTTGCCGTTATGGTGGGCCTCATTATTGCGCTCCCATGGATGATCAACCTTATGGTTACTTATACACAGAAACTCTTTCAATCCATACCGATGTATATAAAGTGAGGGATTAAGGGATTAGGAGGTGAGAGGGTGAGAGGGTGAGAGGGTGAGAGGGTAGGAGGGTAGGAAGAGCAGAAAGGAAGAGGGTGAGAAGTTTTGTTTTTGAGCTCTTTACTAATTTTTTCATCTTCTTACCTTCTGCTTTTGAATCATGAATATGCCGCAAATAACCGCAGAACAGGTTGAGACGTTTATTTTTATACTTCTCAGGGTGACTTCGATTATAGCAACCATGCCTATTTTAGGGAACACGACTGTCCCTGTCAGGGTAAAAGGCGGGCTGTCTCTGATGATAGTATTTCTCCTCTTCCCCTTTGTTAAACTCCATATCTTGTCTCCTGATATTCTATCGTTGGCATTGGGAATGGCCGGGGAAGTTATGATTGGCGTTACTATAGGGTTGGTGGGCAGACTGGTCTTTGCCGGAGTGCAGCTTGCAGGACAGCTTGCAGGCTTTCAAATGGGTTTTGCCATTGTAAATGTGTTTGATCCAATAACCAGCGCGCAGGTTTCAATTATAGCTGAACTTCAATATCTGCTTGCCATGCTGGTATTTCTTGCTGTTGATGGTCACCATCTCTTTTTATACGCTATTGCTGAAAGTTACAGAATTGTTCCTGTCCTGGGTTTTCATTTTTCAGGAAAATTAATGCAGGCAATGGTTGAGTTTTCAAAAGATATTTTTATCGTTGCGATTAAGACAGGAGCTCCGGTTATCGCCATGCTTTTGATGATAAGTATCGGTTTTGGATTGATTGCCAGGACCGTTCCCCAGATTAATATACTTATCGTTGGATTTCCTTTGAAAATAGCTGTGGGGCTTATATGTATCGGACTTGCTCTTCCCGTTTTTGCAAGAATGGTGGGCAGTATTTTCCTGGATTTTGGAGACAAGCTGAACCTGCTTTTCCATTTAATGTGAGGATTTTTTGACACAAGCGTCAGGGAATGGTCGGGGGTCAGGGATCGGGGGAGCGCGGGAACGAGTTACCCGTGAAACCTGATCCCCGACCCCTGACAACTAAAAATTATGGCTGAACAGAATAAAGATCAGGAAAGGACAGAGCGGGCTACTCCCAAGAAACGGGAAAAGGCGAGAAAGCAGGGCCAGGTTGCAAAAAGCCGGGAGGTTGCATCTGTGGCGGTTCTGCTGGCGTGTCTGGTCTTCTTCTGGTTTGGTTCTTCCGCTTTAGTCGAAAAAATGATGGCTTTTACAAGGTGGTCGCTCGCCCAGGCAGGTGAATTCCATGTTAATTGCGATAATATTCAGCATCTTTCAACCAACCTTGTGTATAAGATTTTTGCCATGCTTTTCCCTCTTCTTACGACTGCATTTTCCATGGCGTTGCTTGCCAATTACATGCAGGTGGGTTTTGTGCTTTCCGCAGAATCGGTGCAGCCGAAACTGTCAAAGATTGATCCGATTAAGGGATTCCAGAAACTGTTTTCAATCAGGTCCCTTGTGGAACTGGCAAAAAGTATATTTAAGATTTCAATAGTCGGTTTTGTTGCTTATGTGACTATCAAGGGGGAAATAGAGAATTTTATTCCGTTGCCGGACCAGAGCGTGTGGGGAATATTGATTTACATCGGCTGGGTTGCCTTCAAGATTATTCTCAGAGTTTGCCTTGTGCTTATAATTCTTGCTGTTTTAGATTATATTTATCAGAAGTGGGAATATGAAAAAAATCTTAAAATGTCAAAACAGGAGGTAAAAGATGAATTCAGGCAGGCAGAAGGAGATCCCCTCGTAAAGGCAAAAATAAAGCGTCTTCAGAGAGATGCGGCCAGAAAAAGAATGATGGCAAGCGTTCCTGAAGCGGATGTGGTTATAACCAATCCCACCCATCTTGCCGTGGCGCTTAGCTATGATCAGACAAGCACGTCTGCGCCGAAGGTGGTTGCTAAAGGGGCTGGTTTCATAGCTGAGAATATAAAAGATATTGCCAGGAAAAACAATGTGCCCATTGTTGATAACAAGCCTCTGGCACGAGTATTGTATAAGAAGGTGGAGGTGGATGAGATGATACCGGCAAATTTGTACAGGGCGGTTGCTGAAGTACTGGCATTTGTTTACAGCATGAAGAGTCGTTGAGGTTAGAGGTCGGAGGGTGAGAAGGTGAGAAGATTAGATATCAGAGAACCAACAACCAGTAACCCTGAACCTTGAACCCTAAACCCTGAACCTTGAACCGTAAATGTGGATTAAAAATGGCTGATTCTTACGTTAAAACCGATAATTTTGCCGATATGTTTAAAGGTGGTACTACCGCGATGGCCATAGGGATAGCAGGTATCCTTCTGATCATGATGATACCCGTACATCCCTTTATTCTTGATATTCTCCTCTCCTTCAGCATCACTTTTTCTCTAACCATACTGCTGGTTTCCGTTTATACACTGAAACCTATTGATTTTTCAGTTTTTCCATCCATTCTTTTAATCGCTACTTTGCTTCGTTTGTCCCTTAATGTGGCTTCCACGCGTCTTATACTTCTCCACGGCAATGAGGGCACAGGGGCTGCAGGGCAGGTCATCAAGGCATTCGGCGCCTTTGTTGTCGGCGGTAATTATGTGGTTGGGTTTATAGTATTTCTGGTGCTTGTCCTGATTAATTTTATTGTTATAACCAAGGGCGCTACAAGGATAGCCGAAGTGGCGGCAAGATTTACCCTGGATGCGATGCCCGGAAAACAGATGAGCATCGACGCGGATCTTAATGCAGGGCTGATTACAGATTCAGAGGCGAGAAGCAGGCGGCGTGAAATTGGGCTGGAATCAAATTTTTATGGCGCAATGGATGGGGCCGGCAAGTTCGTCAGGGGAGATGCAATCGCGGGAATTCTTATCACCATGATAAATATTTTTGGTGGTTTGGTTGTCGGCGTACTGCAGCGGGGCATGTCTATAGCGGATGCTGCTCGCATCTATACGCTTCTTACAGTGGGTGATGGGCTGGTAACGCAGATTCCGGCGCTGATTGTATCGACTGCCGCCGGCATGCTTGTCTCCAGGTCTACAGCCTCATCTGATTTGGGCAGTGAGGTAGGAGGACAGCTCTTTGCCAAGCCAAAGGTGATTGCCACGGCTTCTGCTATCATATTGATATTTGGTCTGATTCCAGGCATGCCCAAGATATCTTTTCTGGCCATTTCTCTTGTTTTTGGAGTTATTGCATATAGAACCTTTAAATCGTCAAAGAAAATCAAGGAAACGAAGGAAAAGCAGCCGGCTAAAGCGGTGGAGGAATCCATAGAAGCTCTTTTGCCCCTTGATGCCCTTGAACTTGAGATGGGATACAGTTTGATACCTCTTGTTGACGCGGGACAGGGCGGTGAATTGCTTGAGAGAATCAAGGCGTTGAGAAGGCAGATGGCCATTGAAATGGGCTTTGTCATGCCTCCCGTGCATATAAGAGACAATCTGCAGATAAAGCCCGATGAATATGTTTTTAAACTGAAAGGGGTTGAAGCAGCCAGAGGAGAAATACATATAGGTAAGTACCTGGCAATAACTGCAGGAAATGAAGGTGTAAAAATAACGGGAATTAAGGCAAGGGAACCTGCTTTCGGCCTGCCTGCCGTCTGGATAGATGAAAAAGAAAAAGAATCGGTTCAAGCAAAGGGTTTTGTTGTTGTCGATCCGGCCTCTGTTATTACGACCCATTTGACTGAAATTGTAAAAACACATGCAGATGAACTGTTAGGCAGACAGGAAGTTCAGTCTTTGCTGGATAGTCTGGCAGTGAGCCATCCCAGAGTCGTAGAGGAGCTTATTCCGAAAATCGTTCCGCTCGGCATGCTTCAGAAAGTATTGCAAAGGCTCCTGAAGGAGAGGATTTCTATCCGCGACTTTCTTACAATACTGGAAACACTGGCGGATTATGCGCCTTTGACAAAAAATGTCGACACGTTAACAGGATATGCACGGCAGGCCCTGGCCAGGAGGATAACAGAAGAATATAAGGACGCGGATGGGAATATAACCGTTATTATGGTTTCTCCCGATATTGAGGACAGAATTAATAAGTCTGTTCAGCATACGGAATATGAATCATTTGTTGCGGCTGATCCGACCCTGATACAAGAGCTTGCATTCAATCTCAAGAAGTTTATCAAAAACTTTAGCGACAAAGGCCTGCCGCCGATTATTCTCTGCTCGCCAAATGTCAGGGGATATTTAAGCAAGATACTGGAAAATTTTTTCCCCAATATCGTTGTTCTTTCCCACAACGAAATTATTCGTGATGTAAATATCAAATCTCTGGGTATGCTGGCGGCAAAAGATGCAGATTAAAAGATACGATGCGCTGAGTATAAATGAGGCTATGAAGAAGATAAAGGCGGATATGGGCCAGGACGCCATAGTGCTTTCCAGCAGAAGATTGAAGGGCAGACTCGAGGTGATTGCCGCCAGGGATAATAATTCTGAAGTTTCGAAAGAAAGTGAAGCTGAAAAATGCGAAAAAGAGGGACCGGATACGTTCTCAATAATCAGATCGGATGTTAATGAGTTAAAGTCCTTTATTATGGATTTCAAAAAACAGGGGGGCGTTTATGCCGAGTTGACTGAGATAAAGGAGACAATGGGTCTTCTGTTCGATGTTCTTGGCATTCAAAACAATGGAAGAGTTTCGTCTTCTCTGTCAAAAGTTTATTATTACCTGATTTCGACAGGCGTATCAAAACAATGCGCCTGCGCATTAATAGAAGAGTTAAATAACGATGGCTCGACGGAAGCTCCGGAAAACCATCATTATACTCTGGCTGCTGTTGAGAATATTATGAAACGATCTATTGCTTCTTCTTATAAGAATACGAGGAATACGGGGAAAAAGAGGATTTCCGCCTTTGTCGGTCCTGCGGGTGATGGAAAAACAACAACCCTGGCAAAGCTGGCGGCACGCTCTTTATTTAAAGAAAAACTAAGCGTGGGCATCATAACCACGGATACATATCGGATAGGCGCGGTGGAACAACTGAAAAAATATGCGGATATCATGGGTGTCCCCATGGAGGTTGCTTCTGAAAAGAATGGCTTAGAGAGAGTTTTGAATAAGTTTGCCGACAAAGATACCATACTTATAGATACACCGGGGAAGAGTCGTGGTGATGAAAGTTATTTATTGAAATTAAAGGAATATCTGACGATGGGTCTCCCTCTGGAAACGAATCTTGTTTTAAGCATGACATCAAGCCAGGAGAGCATGATGGATGCCGCGGCACGATTTGATATTATAGATTATAACAACATTATATTTACAAAACTGGATGATTCAAAAAAATTTGGTTCAATCTACAATGTTATTGATCATGTCGGCAAACCGGTGTTCTACACCGCAAATGGCCAGAACGTTCCCCATGATTTAAATAAAATGGATCCTGCAAAGCTTGCAAGGCTGATAGTGGGTCATGGATCAGGGAGGTAGTTTTAGTGGATCAGGCTGGAGTGTTGAGAGAAATGAAGAGAAAGGGGAGTTCCCCGATAATTGAACAAAAAAGATATAATCGCAATACTCGCGTTATCTCTATTACCAGCGGCAAAGGGGGCGTTGGGAAAACAAATATAACCGTGAACCTTGCATATATTTTTTCGAAGATGGGGAAAAG
The DNA here is from genome assembly GCA_035529315.1 of Anaerolineae bacterium. Lineage (NCBI taxonomy): Bacteria > Bacillati > Chloroflexota > Anaerolineae > Anaerolineae bacterium. The sequence goes on along the minus strand of DATKWZ010000013.1, from coordinate 39,017 downwards.
AATCTTGCTGCTCGATGCTGATACAGGGTTGGCCAACATAGATGTGATCCTTGGAATTACCCCGAAATATAATTTATACCACGTCCTTAACGGCGAAAAAACCCTGTCTGAGGCTGTTATCGAAGGCCCCGGAGGCATCAAGATTCTGCCGGCGTCTTCAGGAATTCCCGGGATGGCTGAGCTGTCAAAAGGGCAAAAGTTCACCCTTCTGGAGGAGATGGATGGACTGGCTGAAGACTTCGATTTTATGCTTATTGATACAGCTGCCGGAATTGCCGACAATGTCATGTATTTTAATATGGCAGCCAGGGAAATTATTGTAGTTGTTTCACCTGAACCCACTTCATTGACGGATGCTTACGCCTTAATCAAAATACTTTATCAAACCTATAAAGCAAAGTGCTTTAAGCTGATTGTCAACATGGTTAGGGATTCAAATGAAGCCACAGAGGTTTATACGAGGTTGAGCAATGCAGCGAATCATTTCCTTGATCTTCCAATCGAGTATCTGGGATATATACCTTATGATCAAAATGTTTCAAAAGCGGTGAGGAGACAAAGACTGCTGACAGAGATTTTTTCTGATTCAAAGGCGAGTAAAAGCATGTATAAAATTATCGAGAAGTTGTGCTTGAAACCGCCGGAAGATTATGAAAACGGGACTATTAAATTTTTTGGAAGGTCATAACTAAAAAGGTTGTTTAGGCTGTAGGCTGTTAGGTTGAAGTATCGCCAAGCATACGCTTGAGATAGAGCCTTTCTACTAAAAGCCTACAGCCTTCAGCCTATCTACCTGAGGATCTTTTCTTGACAAAAATGACTGATAAAAAAAAGCGTGAAAAACTGATAATTAAATATGTGCCTCTTGTTAAGAACATTGTCGGGAGGATTGCCATGAGACTCCCCGATCATGTGAGTAAAGACGATTTAATCAGCGCCGGCATAATTGGATTGATGTCGGCGCTGGAAAAATTTGACGAAACAAAGAATGTGCGGTTTGAAACATACGCACAGTTCAGGATTAGGGGGGCTGTATTAGATGAGTTAAGATCAAGAGATGATGTGCCAAGATCGGTTAGAAGCAAAGAAACAATGCTTGAAGATGCGCTTGAGGTGTTGCGGAAAAAGTTCGGATGTCATCCATCTGATGAAGAGATTTCGCATTATCTCGGCATATCACTTGAAAATTATTATAAACTTCTTGATGAAGCAAGAGGTGTCTGTATTCTGAGCAAGGATGATTTGCCGCCGAGCTACTGTGAAAAATACGGCAGGCATGATGTTTTGGAAAAAATTGATCAAAACAATCCTTTTTCCATTCTTGCCGACATGGAACTTAAAAACATATTGAAGAATGCGATAGATTCACTTCCCGAAAAAGAGAAACTGGTGTTGTCCCTCTATTATTATGAGGAGTTAACATTAAAGGAAATAGGTCTGACCTTGGAATTAACGGAATCAAGAGTCTGTCAGATCCACTCCCAGGCAATACTGAGACTAAAGGGCGTCTTGAACCGCAATAGAGAGCACATTCCCCGTAGTCCCGCTTCAGCGACGGGGTTAGCGATTCCGTCACCGAAATTATGAAACAGAATACTTAATCAAATGGTTATTACCGGATATTACAAAAAGGCGCTGATGGTCGTATGCCTGTGCATTGTGTTGTTTGCAGGCGGCGGTTCTGCCAATGGTCAGGGGGCGGAAGGGCAGAAGATCATAGGGTTAGATGGTCAGGGGCCGATAGACTCTGTGAAGAAAAGTTTGCCGGTGACTGCTTTCATGGAAGAAAGGTTCGAATATTTTAATGACTTTATTATTTATTTTAAAGATAATCAGAGGAAAGACAGGATTCTGGTTTGTGATGTGGTTGTTGAGCTGAATCAAGGGATGAAACTGCCGCAAGAGAGGATCGAGTTGAGAAAGATCATATATAACACATTAAAAGAGCTTTCCGATTTGTACGAAATCAGGAGAAGCTTAAAAGAAAAAATTAAAATTGCCTTGAATAGTTTTATGAGTGATGAAATAATAAAAAATGTGTACTTTACCAAGTTTATTTTATTGTAACCACAAAGCTGAAAGCTCAAAGTTGATAAACTCATAAAAAGTTATTTTTGCACCTCTTAGCCCACAGAGAACATGTTGATATGTTAAATAGTTATCTCATGGAGCTTATTCCCGGCATTCTTCACGACTTTTCCAACTCCTTAAATGGGATTTTGGGTCGTTCTGAGCTTTTGCAGAGGAGGGCAGAGCGTCTTAAACTTATTGTAAATAATAACGACAACATAGATGCTGAGATCCTGGAAGGCTGCAAAAAGATAATTTGTGATGCTGGTTTGATTGCAAAGGAAGCGGACAGATTTTTCAGCCTGTTTAATGATGTGGCAGGAAAATTTCAGAGGCTGGCCGACACTGTCTCCCAAAAAATCAATTTATCCGAGCTTGTAGAGGCTGAAATGAAATTCCTTCAGTTTTACCCGGATGTTAAGTATAATATTAAAAAGAAACTGGTATTGGACAGGGAAATTCCGGAAATATCAGGAGTAAAAGCCGATTATTCCATTTTTCTGTCCTCAATAATCAGACATTCGGTAAATGCCATGAAAGACAGCGAATTAAAGGAGCTGATTGTCTCTACAGGCCATGATGATTCACATGTATATGTCAAAATCGAGGATACCGGAGCTCCCATTCCCGAAATCCAAATAAAAGAACTAATCGAAAACTGGAGTTCAGACTGCTATCCCCTTAATGGCCCGGATAAAGATAAAAGATTATTACACACCCTATTTCTCCTGAGGAAGTATGATACTCTTTTTCATATTACATATGAGTCGGGCTTTAATGTTATTTTGATAAGGATACCTTATCGGGATTAGGATTAGGGGATTAAGGGATTGAGGGATTAAAATCACGCTGCAGGCGGATCAATTTCTAAATCTCTAAATTCGCAATCAGGTGTCTTTGTGGCTGACCTGTTAAGGTTAAAGATTATGATGGATTGTGACGATAAAACAGTTGGAGGATAACCAACAACCTTTACTTTTTGTAACCGTTTACGATGGTTAGGATTAAGGATTAAGGGGTAAGGATTAGTGCATTGGAAAGATTTGAAGCTTTGGCGAAAAGCCCATAAATTGGTTGTCAGGGTTTATCTGGTGTCAGCAAGGTTTCCAAAGGCATAATCGTGCGGAACAACTAATCCTCTAATCCTCTAATCCTCTAATCCTTAATCCTCTAATCCTTAATTCAGTTCCCAGTGAACTGTTACTACTCTTTAAGGGGGTGCGAAAGCCATGGTCAGATCGCTTGATGTGCAACAGGTATTATTGCAATCCAATGCAATTGAGCGTGTCCAGCAGGTTCAGCAGCATCAGGCTGATGTTCAGCAGAGACATTTTGAAGCTCAATTAGCCGAAGAGGCCAGGGAGCTGAGAGAAAAAGTTAAAGCCCCTGCAGAAGCTGAGCAGCTTGTGACCAGGGAGGAAGAGGAGCGTGGTAAGAGGGAAAAGAATCCTGGAGAAAACAGCGCAAAAAAAGAAAAAGATGGAGCTGTTGCTGACGATGAACCCGGGGGAAAGGTGGATATAAAGGTATAAGATGACCATAGAGTTTATGCTGGGGCTTCAGATCCTTGCAGACATAGCGCTGTGCCTTGCTATTGTATTTCTTATCAGGGTGGCAAACAGAGAAATAAAAAAGAGACCACAGGGAATAGGCTCAAAAAATTTTTCTGAATTCAATAAGGTGATCGAAAACTCCCGGCGTTCTACAGATCGCCTTTTTCAGGCTTTAAATGAAGTAAAGGATTTCATATATGTCCTGAATGAAAAAGAGAATCAATTGAGAACCCTTATAAAAAAATCAGATGCCATTTTTGAAGATCGAACGTCAGGAGATACGAGTTGCGGGGAAAAATATGAAGCTGTTATAAAAATGGCCGATCAAGGTCTGGCTGAAAAAGAGATAGCCGATATGTTGAATTTATCTGAAGGAGAGATATGTCTTATTTTAGACCTTCATCGAAAAAAGAATGAAAATTCTTCCCTCCATAATAGCATCCCATAAATTAAATCACCTTTTACAAATTCAAAAAAAGGCGGAACTTTTGCCTCCTCTTTCTGTCGGCGAAGTGGTGGAAGCGGAAATAGTGGAAACCCCTCGCTACGGGAAGGCGTTGATTTCGCTGAAAAACAGCATGGTTGTGGCAGATTCCGGGCTATTGCTCAAAAAAGGCGAAAAGATTGCGGTAAGGGTGATGCAACTGCATCCCGGGGTTGTCCTTCGTATTGTTGCCAATGAAATATCGCAAAATTCCAGGTTAATGGATTGTTTGAGATTTTACCGTTCAAACCCCAAAGCCCTTTTTGAATTTTTCAGAGACGGTATCGACAGGTTCAGCCCTGAAAATTTAGGAGACCTTGCAGCGCATCTTGGGAAGAAAAATGTCAAGAATATACAAGGCATATTAAAATCTCTGATATTCTCCAGGGAAAGTTTAAAAAACCCTCTCTTTTTTAGAGATTATGTCCGCAGGTTCGGTTACTCGATGGAGAATGTAAGGGATGCCTCTCAAAACCTGAAGCAACTCTTGATAAGGATGTCCGGCAGGCTTCAGCCGTTGGTGAAAACCGGAAATCTTCCTGCAGCGGAAAAACTTGCCGGATTTATCCGTTCCTCTTTGCAAACAATTGACTCCCATCGGGTAATAAATTATTTATTTCAGGAATATGATAGTAAATATATGTTTCAAGTTCCTCTGCTGTTCCCGGAGAATATGGGCCTGGCAAAGATATTTATAAAATTGGGAGATCGGGATTCAAAGGACAAAGGCCGCCGGAACGAGAAGAATGTGCTGTTTTTGCTGAACATGGATGTTTTGGGCGATGTTGTTGTCCAGGCAAAAATTAAAACAAAGAAAATAAGCTGTGTGTTGAAATGTAAGGATGAAAACATATGTAATTTTATTAGATTGTTTTTAGAGGAACTTGGAGAAAAGCTTACGGCTTTAGGCTATGATATAGATTATTTAACGTGTGTGACAGATAAGGATGATTTAAAAACAAGAGCTGAATCCAGCGAGTTTCAAAACCTGTTTGCCCTGGAAAGCGTAGATATTTTGGCATGAAATAAATTTGAAGTACCTAAAGTGAGCTAAAGTATTTAAAGCACTTATAACTTTAAAATTAGCCCGCTGGAGGCGTACATTAACTTTAGGCATTTTAGGCACTTTAGCTCACTTTAGGCACTTATAAGTCTTCAACCCATCAGGAGTAGAGACCCATATAAAAAATTGCGTCACTGTATTTACGAATCAAAGCACTTAGGTATTTTTATGAACAAAGACAAAAAAGAGACAACAATTGCCGCTGCCATAAAATATGACGGAAAAAAAGATCAGGCGCCGAGGGTTACCGCCAGGGGAAGGGGCGCCATTGCCGAAAAGATCATAGAACTCGCAAAAAAACATAGTGTGCCGATAAAGGAAGATCCTGCTCTGGCACAGATCCTGAGCCGGCTCGATATGGATGAACAGATTCCTGCCGAGCTTTACAAGGCTGTCGCGGAAATATTGGCCTTTGTTTATTCGCTCAATGAACGATACAGGGGGCAGGGGTTAGGGGATTAAAAAAGATGAACATCGAACATCTAACGTCCAACATCGAATGTTGAATGGGAAAAGATAAAGGTGACAGTTAACGGTTGTCGGTTTACGGTTCACAGTTTTTTCAATGAACTATGCAACGATTGAAGCATTTTGGATATTGATTTCAACCGTGAACCGATAACTGTAAACCGTAAACTGCTACCAATATAAAAGAGCCTGCCGAACAGGAAAAAATTTCCTGTTATAAACAAAATTGCCTGTCTCCTGATGCTGATTGCCTTGCCCAATAGAGCAGTTTTTGACATAGGTGAGCTCCACATTTGACATTCATTCCGATTTCCGTTCTCTGCTCCCTGCTCTCCGCTCCACGCTCTCCGCTCCTCCACGCTCTCCGCTCTCTGCTTTCCGCCTCCCGATCTCCGTCCATGTGGCACACAAATTGCTTTACTTCACATACAGAAGAGGAGGCAGGAAACATGATTAACGGTATCGATATACTGGCAAATGCGGCTATAATGCAGATTAGCCGGCTTGATTGTGTCGCGAACAATATTGCCAATGTTAACACCCCCGGTTTCAAGGCAGAGCGGTTCCTTTTTTTAAATCCAGGCCCCGAAGCGGAGGCGAATAAAGGCAGACCCGCGCAGACACAGGAAACAACGGCCGATTATTCCAGGGGAATTATGCAGAAAACCGGCAATGTTCTGGAACTGGCAATAGACGGGGATGGATTTTTTGCTGTTCAAACAAAAGCCGGTGTTGCTTATACAAAAGATGGAAGGTTTACGCTCAATAAGGATGGAGGGCTGGTTACACAGGCCGGAGATTATGTTCTTGGCGGAGGAGGAAAAATTGCCATTGAGGGGAACAACGTCCTGATAAGCGAAGACGGCGTAATAAGTGTGGACGGCAATGAAGTTGATACATTGAAGATCACCGGTTTTAGCGAACCATCTGCTCTTGTTAAGCTTAATCCCGGCCTCTATCTTAATCCTGATAATCTGGCGGGCGCAAAAAAGGAAGAAAATGCACGTGTTCAATCCGGATATCTTGAGCTTTCCAATGTCCAGGCTATAAGAGAAATGGTTGAAATGATCAATATACAGCGCACGTTTGAATCATACCAGAAAGCGATTCAGACTTTAGGCGAACAGGACAAATTGTCAACAAGCCGTATCGGGAGATTGTAATAAAAACAAAGGTTATTAACTTAAACCTGAAGGCGCACACTGCGATATTTTTACCACAAAGAGTACAAAGGGAACAAGGATAAAGAAAAAATTCTTCGTGGTGATTAATAATAAAAGGGAGGATTAACATGATAAGGGCTTTATGGACGGCCGCAACCGGCATGGAAGCGCAGCAGATAAGCCAGGACGTTGTTGCGAACAACCTGGCCAACATTAATACCGTAGGATTTAAAAAGGCAAGAGCCGATTTTCAGGATCTCATGTATCAGGTATATTCGAAATCAGGGGCCGAGACATCCGGCGGGAGTCAGTTGCCGGTGGGTATAGAGATCGGTATGGGTGTAAAACCGGTGGCTGTTCAAAAAATGTTTGGCCAGGGTGATTATATGCAGACGGACAATCCATTCGACTTTGCTATTGAAGGGGATGGCTTTTTCCAGATTGATGATAATGGGCGTACTGTTTACACACGGGCAGGCAATTTCAAGGTTGATAAGGATGGCTCTCTGTGTAATTCTGAAGGGCTTAAATTGATACCTGCAGTGGACGTACCCATGGAAATGGTACATTTTACCCTTGACAGCGGAGGCACATGGACGGCAAGCGATGAGCAAGGCAATTCCCTGGCGACAGGGAGAATAGAGCTTGCCAGGTTTACCAACCCCGCCGGACTTACCAGCCTGGGGAGAAATCTCTATGACAGAACAGATGCCTCCGGTGACGCTACTCTCGGAAATCCCGGAGAAGCGGGGAACGGCACCATTTCACAGCGTTTTTTAGAGATGTCAAATGTAAATGTTGTGGATGAGATGGTCAAGATGATTGTGGGCCAGAGATCATACGAGATAAATTCAAAGGCAATCCAGACAGCGGATGCGATGCTGCAGATGGCTAACGGCCTCAAGAGGTAAGGATTAGAGGATTAGAGGAGTGAGAATGTCAGGCAAAATACATAAGACAGTTTTCTTAATTGCGGGTGTTGTTTCCCTGTTTCTTTTTAACGGGCATCTGTTGTGCGCGGCTTCCGCAGCAGTGATAGGAGAGGAAACGATAAAGGCGGCTGTCAGAACATATATTGAAAAGAACATGTCCTTGCCGAAAAGCGTTGTGCGGGTGGAATTCCCAGCCGGCGTGCCTGATGATGTGAGACTGACAGGAAAAAAAATCACCTATCGGGTTCTGAGCAGAAGGAATGAGGATTTTATGGGGAATTCTTCCTTTACCGTCAGGTGTTATGAAAATGGCACATTTCTGAATGCAAAGACCGTCAAAGCAAGGATAGAGGTGCTGATGGATGTTGTGGTCAGCACAAAGTCTCTTAATAGAAATGTCAGGATTAACCATGATGATGTGAGAATAGTTAAAAGGTGGTTTGACCGCTTGCCATCAAATGTCATATCGAGCCTTGATGCTGTTGTAGGCATGAAACTTTGCACCAATGTTAAACCAAATACCGAAATGACAGGGAATATGGTGAGAAGCATGCCGATAGTAAAGAAGGGGAAGCCGGTAAGAATTGTTTTTGAGAAAGACACGATGAGAATAACTACAATTGGACTGTCGGATCAGGATGGAATGCACGGGGAATTGATAAAGGTCAGGAATGTATCATCTAAAAAGGTGATTTATGCCAGGGTTATGGGTAATTCTCTGGTGAAGGTGGAGTTTTAATCATGAAATGGAGAGCATATAATTTTATAGTCTTGATAAGTATCCTTATTTTGTTCGTGGTTGCCGGATGTTCTTCTAATATCAATGCAATAAAAAAAGATGAACCTGTTCCTGTTCCAAAGGAGAAAATACAGCTTCCGTCCACAGGATCCATCTGGCCCGGCGAAAATGCGAAAAATTCGCTCTTTGCCGATAATAAAGCAAAGCATGTCGATGATATTATTACAATAATCATAGACGAGTCTTCCTCGGGCAGCAATTCTGCCGACACAACTACCAGCAGGGACACGAGTACGACTGCTGGGTTAACGAGCCTTTTGGGATTGGAAAAAAAGATGATGGAACAGAACTCAAGGTTTGGCTCGTCAATCGGGCTGGGAGGTACCTCTTCCAATTCTCTTAAGGGCAAGGGCGCAACGACCCGTGATGGTACATTAGAGGCAAAAATAACAGCTAAGGTTGTCGAGGTGCTTTTCAATGGCAATCTGGCTATAGAGGGGAAACGGCGGTTGGCTATAAATGCCGAGGATCAGTACATTATTATTTCCGGCATTATCAGACCCGAGGATATTACCTCGGACAATGTTATATCATCACAGTATATTGCCGATGCAAAGATTGTTTATACAGGCAATGGCGTGATTAATGACAAAATGAGACCGGGCTGGCTGACGCGTATTGTGGATTGGGCATGGCCGTTCTGATCAGAAATAAGGATAGTTTCATGAAAAAAAGGAAAGTTTTCAAATATATTGCCATTTTTTTAATGGCTGGTCTGGTTATTGCGTCTCATGCTTATGCTGTACGTATCAAGGATATTTCCAGTATCGGCGGGGTCAGGGATAACCAGTTGGTAGGCTATGGCCTGGTAGTTGGTCTGGCTGGAACCGGCGATGATATTGAAAACGGATTCACAAAGGAAACTCTTGCCAATATGTTGAGCAGGCAGGGGCTTGGGATGAAAGAAGAGTCCAGAAATAACCTGACTTCAGATAATGTGGCATCAGTTATGATCAGCGCCGAGTTTCCCCCGTTCTCCAAGGTGGGGTCGAGAATAGATGTTGTGGTTTCATCCATCGGTGATGCAAACAGCCTGCGTGGAGGGACTCTCCTTATGACACCGCTTCGGGGGGCGGACGGCAATGTCTATGCAGTGGCGCAGGGCGCTGTATCTATCGGAGGTTTTGCCGCAGGCGGGGGGGGCGCGAACATTTCCAAGAATCACCCGACTGTCGGTCGGATTACAAACGGCGCCTTTGTCGAAAGGGAATTGGAGTACAATTTTGAAAACAGGAAGTCACTTTCCATAAATCTTTATCGACCTGATTTTACAACTGCGACAGGGGTGGCCACAGCCATAAATGGTGTGATAGCGGGCGTGGAGGCGAAGCTTGTTGATTCATCTACCGTTGCTGTAAATATAAAGGAATCTTTTAAAGGGAGTATGGTGAAGCTTGTCTCGATTGTTGAAAACATTAATGTTGCGGTTGACTCACCCGCGGTTGTGGTCATAGATGAGAAGACCGGCACGATTGTTATGGGAGAAAATGTAAGAATATCCACAGTTGCCGTTGCCCATGGGAATTTGTTCATCCAGATAAAAGAGGAAAAAGGGGTGTCTCAGCCGTCCCCCTTTGCCCCTGCTCCTCCTGCCGGCAGCGCTCCGGTTGATGCCGGAGACGGCACGCTGATCGCTCCGGGAGGACAGACGGTTGTAACAACTGAAACGGAAATCGGTGTTGAAGAAGAGAAGAATCGCCTGGTGGTGGTACCGGAGGGGGTTACTATTCAGGAGGTTGTAAGGGCGCTCAACGCAATAGGTGTTACGCCAGGAGATCTGATAACCATATTGCAGACAATCAAATCTGCAGGGGCGCTCCAGGCGGATTTAAAGGTAATATAGGATCAGGGATTATAGGGTAGAGGATTAAGGATTAGAGGTCAGGGATTAGGGGTCAGGGATCAGTAAATGAGGAGCCATTTGATGGAAGAAATAAGATTAAACGGGTTGCCAACAGGAGCGCTCAAAAGGCCTGACCGACAGCAACCGGAAATTAGTGAAAAGAAGCTGAAAAAAGCGTGCGCTGATTTTGAATCCATCTTCATCAATTACATGCTCAAGACCATGCGGCGCACGGTTCCGCAAGGCGGAACCAACTTTCCAGGCAAGGATATTTATTCCACAATGGTTGATCAGAAGGTAGCGGAAGACCTCGCAAAAAGAGGGGGGGGCATAGGCCTTCAGCAAATGCTTTTACGCCAGCTCAAATCAGGGATCGGGGGCCCGGAGTCAGGGAGCAGAACACCTAACACCTTTGAACCTGAATAGTTGCTAAAGTTTTATTGCAAACTTGCCGATATTTCTATAAATAGGAAGTAAAATAAAAAGGAGGTATTGCAGATGAAAATTTCTGAGACCGGAAATTCCATAATTGAGCTCATTTCACGGTATAAGATAAATGAGGAGAGTGTGAATTCCAAGCCTGATAAGCAGGCAACCGACGTGGTTCCGGAAGAGACGGTCAGTTTGTCATCCGAGGCAAGGGATATTCAGCAGGCAGAGAAGGCTATCGAAGAACTCCCGGATGTTCGCGAAGAAAAGGTTCGGGAATTGCAAGATCAGATAGAAACGGGAAAATACGATGTGGGCGGAGAAAAGATTGCCGGAAAAATGATAGGTGAATCAATTCTGGATATCGAGGCTTAAAGCAATGAATAATGAACTACATTTTCTTTATGACTCTCTTATTTCAGTGCTGAGAAACGAGTTGAATGTTTACGGTAAACTTTACAAATGTTTCCTGAATGAGAGAGAAATCCTGGCAGGATCTTCTGCGGATGAACTGTATGAAAGTAATTCCAGAAAAGAGACCTGTATTTTAAAGGCCAGGATGGTGGAAGAGGCAAGGACAAAATTGGTTGAGAGAATCATTAATGTCCTTAATCTTGACGGAAAAGCCCTCAATAAGGCCCTCAATAAGGATAGAAGCCTTTCAACGTTGCTGCTCTATGGAGATGACAGCCAGAAAAGGGATCTTGAGGAATGCCGGTCAGCGCTCAAATCTCTTTTGATGGACATTCACGGGTTGAACAAGAAGAATAAAACGTTGCTCGATTCCTCTATCTTTTATGTGCGAAAATCTATCGATTTTTTAGGCCGGCTTATCTACCCCGGCTCAACCTACATGAACACGGGAAGATTAAAAGCAAGCAATCTGAATGGAAGGATTGTAAGCAGGGAAGGATAGTCAAATGTCCGGTATCGACGCATTGAACACCGCGAAAGATAGTCTGTTGAGTCATCAGACAGCGATAAATATTACAGGGACCAATATTGCCAATGCAAACACCACTGGATATTCGAGGCAGCGGGCGGCATTCAGCGCCTTGGTTCAAAGTGTTGAGATAACAGGGATAGAAAGGATATATGATCGGTTTTTAGAGGCTCAGATAAATGAGCAGGCAAATGATCTCGGGGACAGTGAAGCTAAAAAGGACGCGCTGGACAGGATTGAAATGACATTTAACGAGACTGACGGCGGGGGTATTAATGAATTGTTGAATAAATTCTGGGGTGCCTGGGAGAATTTGTCGACAAATCCTTCCGGGCAGGCTGAAAGACAGGCGCTGGTGTCTGTTTCCCAGAGTCTGACGTCCATGTTTCGGTCATATAGCAATGAGCTGATTTCCGTGAAAGATGACGCAAATACACGGATACCGGTTCTGGTGGATAAGATCAACAGCTATGCATCTGATATTGCTGATATAAACGACAGGATTCTACAGTCTGGAACGGCGGTTGCGGAGGAGCCTGGTCTGAATAGTCTCAGAGACAAAAGGACAACCCTTTTATTAGAGATGGCCGAGGTTGCCAATTTCCATACTGTCACGGATTCAAGTGGTTCAATAAGCATCTTCCTGTCCAATGGCATGCCGCTGGTAGAAGGCGGTCAGACATGGGAACTTGATGTCGTGACCGAGAACCACCCCTCTGATCCTTCTTTTTATGACGTTGTTTTGAAAGATGACACAGATACCGTGATTAATAGTTCTATAACAAAGGGAAGCCTGGCGGCTTTCCTGGATATTCGCGACACCACGGCGGTAGGCTATATGGATAGCCTTGATGACCTGGCTAAAACCATAGTTGATCAGGTAAATGCCCAGCATATACTGGGTTATGATATTAATCAAAACCTGGGCGAAAATTTCTTTGCATTTGACACAGGAGTCGAAGAGGCCAGATATATAAAGGTTGCCGACGCTATTGTCGCGGATGTAAATAAGATAGCGGCATCATCGACGGTAAACGGCGATGGTGGAAATGCCGTAACCATGAGTCAGATAAAAGATGAACTGACTATGAACACTGGCAAATCAACGTTCAGTTCCTATTATTCTTCTTTCGTGGCGCAGATCGGTCAGGATGTTGCGTATGCAAACAGTCGTGTTGATCATCATACAAATCTTATGAACCAGTTTGCGAACAAGAGAGAAGAAATTTCCGGGGTGTCGATTGATGAGGAGATGATGAACCTTATCAAATATCAGACCGGTTATAATGCTTCGGCCAGGCTTTTCGTCACCACACAGGAACTGGCGGATACCCTGATGAGCCTGGTGCAGTAGAAGCTGAGAGCATAGAGCTAAGAGCTAGGGGAGGTCAGGGATCGGGGGTCAGGGATTAGAGGGTGAGAAGGCGTCTTTCCTTCGTCATTCCGGCGGAAGCCGGAATCCAGAATGTATAGGTTAGAGGATTAAGGGATTAGAGGATTAGGTTGAGGCAATTCTTTGTTTTATCAATTGCCTAACACCTAACACTTAACACGTCTATGAGGCAGTATTATGGTAATGCGTATATCAGAAAACATGAAATTTAATACAATGGTCAATAGTATGTTTCAGGCCCAGGAGGGTTATAATAAACTCGCTGAAAAAATTGCTTCACTAAAGGAAATTAACAGACCTTCGGATGATCCCATCGGCATGAGCAGGGTGCTGAATTTTCGAGAAACCAAGGCGTCTGTCGAACAGTACAGCAAGAACATTGATAGCCGTGGATCATGGATCACTATTACGGAATCAAAACTGTCGTTTGCGGGCGACCTTCTAATAAAGGCCAGAGAAGTGGCTGTTGCCCAGTCAACAGCAACCTCATCTGCCGAGGTGCGAAGCACCGAAGCCGAGACCGTGCAGCAGCTTATAGATGAAATGCTTTCCCTTGCCAATTCAAAGTATGAGGGCAAATATCTTTTTTCGGGCACGAAAACCGGAGAAACTCCTTTTTCATCTTCCGAAAGAACTGTTGCTGGGATAGGAACGGCTGCCGCGGCTGAAGGGAATACTTTTGACGGTAGCGTGACGTCCAGCGGCACATATACAGGCAGTGTAAACAAGACTTATGCGGTGAAGATTACCGCCTGGGATAATGTGACAGAAACCGCAACCTATGATGTGTCTGATGATGGAGGGGCAACCTGGACATCAACAGGGAAAACCTTTGTATTGCCGGATAGCGGTTCAGTAGATACCGGCGACATAGGTGACGGCATAGTCTTGACCTTTGATGATACCGGTGCGGCCGATCCTGAGCTGGCTGCGGGTGATATCTTTTATGTCCATGCCTTTGCTACAGGGTATTACAACGGCAACGGCGAGGAACTATCGGTTAATGTCGCAGAAGGGAGCTCCTTTGCTTACTCCATTTCAGGTGAAGCAGCCTTTACGGACAAGGGGAATGGGAGTGTTGATGTATTCGGGGTTCTCAATGATTTGAAGACGGCTCTGGAGAATAATGATCCGGACGGCATTGCGGCCTGCATAGACGGTCTTAAGGATTCATCTGATCAAATATCGGAAAATATTTCCAGGTGCGGCAACAGGATGATCAGATTAGAGATAGCGAAAAATACCATGGCTGATATGAATCTGAATCTGACCGAGCTGATGTCCAGCGTGGAAGATGCAGATATATCTGAAATAATCAGCAAGTTTGCCATGAAAGAGATTGCTTTGCAAGCGTCGTACAGTGTGGCCTCAAAGATAGGAAATTTAACAATACTCGATTTTCTTAGATAAATAATATGCTGATCCTGACAAGGAAGTTAGGCGAAACAATAAGAATTGGTAATGAAATCAAGGTTACTATCCTCGAGGCAAGGGGAAAGCAGCTAAGGATAGGGATAGATGCCCCCGCGGATGTAACCATTCATCGCGAGGAGGTTTATCAAATGATCAGGGAACAGAATATCCTGGCGGTAGAGACAGCGCGCGATAATTCAACAGGCAAGAGTCTGTCTAATATATGGAACAGACTGAAAAATCCAGAGGAGGAAGTTTAGTGAGAATTTCTACCACCCGTTTTGGAGACATAGGTATTGATGAATCCAGGGTTATTTGGATAAAGGGGGGAATGCTGGGGTTTGAACACCTGGGAAGATATGTACTCCTCATACAGGAGGAAAAGAATCCCTTCTGGTGGTTTCAGTCCGTTGAGGATGGTTCGGTCGCTTTTGTCGTTATCAACTCCCTTGTTGTAAAACAGGATTACGAGCCGTTAATATCTGACGATGAAGCGAGATTACTTGAAATCTCATCGCCTGAGGATGTGGTTTTATTTTCTGTCGTAACGATCCGTTCCGATCCTTTCAAGGTAACGGCAAACCTTAGAGCTCCCATCGTGGTAAATTCAAAAAAAATGCTGGCAAAACAGGTTATTCTTGTTGATCCTAATTATCCTGTTCAACATCCCATAACAGAAAATAAGGTATTTTCCGAAGAAAAGGCATGTGAAAAAGGAGAAATAATTTCTTCCGCTCTGGTAATGTGAAAAGTAACCTGCCCACTGCCGAAATAAAGGCCGTCGTTATTGTCTTGACGCAGTAAGCCATATTTAGTCTTTTTCTCTTGGCCATTTCCACCCATTAGATCCTTTGCCGCCCACTTAATTCCTAAGACATTTGCATTTTAAAAATAGATGCCCTTGATATGGCACATCTTGTGCGTATTTTTTTGTAGATGTCGTAAATAGAAGCATTTTTGACAATGGAAAATTGACAACAATCTTTTTTTAGTGTATTTATTAAATGGGTTAGTCAATGATGTTACGGATGAAACGACTCATTGACAGGGCCGGGGAGGCGGGTGAATGACTCATGATAAAATACTAATCGTCGATGATAGCGAAGCCAATCTGGCTGTCCTTGAGGCTTATCTTGTCACTCTTGGCTTTTCCCCCCAAAAAGCCGGGAGTGGATCAGAGGCATTGAAAAAGGTTGCCGGGTCTTTTCCTGATATTATCCTGCTCGACCTGATGATGCCCGGGATCGACGGATTCGAGGTAACCCGTAGGCTGAAATCCGATCCTAAGACATTCAAGATTCCGATTGTGGCAATTACCGCCTTAAATGACCGTGAGAGCAATATAAAAGCCATTAAGGCAGGTGTAGACGGTTTTTTGGCCAAACCGATTGATGTGGCCATACTAAAGGCCCATATTGACAGCCTGCTCAAGATGAGACGTTTACAAGGTGAGCTTGATGATTCGCTAAACTGCCTCGATAGTATGAGAGAGTATCACCGCAGGCTTACGCCGGGACGAAGCAGAACCAGAGAAATAACCGGCAGGAACAGCCTGATAAAAGAAGTTCGGGCCAGGATCGACATGTTTAAAAACCTGGAGCTGCCTGTACTGATTTCAGGAGAAAGCGGAACAGGTAAGCATTTGGCAGCAGAAGCAATGCACTGGGAAGGTAAGCGTGCATCAGAACCCTTTGTCCATATCAATTGCGCTGGTTTGCAGGAAAGCCTTCTGGAAAGCGAACTCTTTGGTTATGCAAAAGGGGCCTTTACCGGTGCTGACAGGCATAAAAAAGGCCTTGTTGAGGTCGCTGAAAGAGGCACTTTATTTGTGGATGAGATTGGCGATATGGCCGGCGCTGTGCAGGCCAAGGTCCTGACCGTGCTTGATTCCGGTCTATTCAGACGACTTGGAGAAACAACGGAAAGAAAGGCAAACGTCAGGATTATCGCAGCAACCAACCGCCATATTGAAAGAGAGATAAAAAAAGGCCGCTTCCGGTTGGACCTTTTTTACAGGCTAAATGTTTTCGAGATTAATATGCCGCCGCTCAGAAAGCGCAAAGAAGATATTCCAGAGCTTGTCGACTATTTTTTGTCTCACTCTTCTTTAACAAAGACCACGGAAAAGACTTTTTCCGCCCAGGCCATGGAAGCGTTTCAAAAATATGACTGGCCGGGCAATGTCAGAGAGCTGCGCAATGTGATTGAAAGGGCAATTCTGTTTTCCGGGCAGGATAATGAAATTACTCTTAGATACCTTCCTCCTGAATTAACCCGCCAAAATGGATCAGAGCGATTTTCAGCAGATCAACCTCACATATCCGACTTTCAGCTTTCCGATAACATGACACTGAAAAAGTTAGAGGCAGCTTATATTAAAAAGGTGCTCAAGAAAGAAAAAGGTAATCGAACCCGTTCTGCCAAGATACTGGGAATTTCAAGATCCACCATAAAAAAAAAGATAGCCGATTTGGGATTGGTTGAGTAGTTGAATGAATGGCCGTTTTTCAGCCGCCTTGGCTCAAAATAAGCCTGTTGGCCTTTATTCTTTGCAATAACAAATAGATATGAGCTGTATCAGGTTGATCGTCGGCCACCTGAACCATTTTTCCCTTCCTTTTTTGCTTCGGAATTCATTTTCTATTATAAATATTGATGACTTCGTAGAAGGTCGGTTCGCACCGCTGAGAACACAGAGGAAAACTTTGCAATTTTAAATAGTTATCTCTGCGCGCTCTGTGCCATCCGTGGTAAATTTTTCTTTTTTACGAGTCCATCAAAATTTGATCACCTCTAAAAGCACTATCCTGCCATATATTGTGTGCCGCATAATTCCTTTATGCCAGATGTTGCAATATTTAGCTGGTCGCCACAAATCCTCTCTTAAAAAAAATTAATTTTTCTCTCCACCTGGCCCTTTATTTGCTTTATCTATCGCTTTGACGAGACAATTAAGCTGAATTGAAGATTTATTCCTTTGATTTTCAATATTCAATCCAATGACCAATGATAAGTGACAAATGACAAGTATGAATAATCAACCTAAAATTCTAATCGTTGAGGATGATCCGGTTTCCGGTATGATTTTGGAAGGATATCTACAATCCGATAATTATTGCATATATCACGTTGACAACTGCGAAAAAGCGTTAAAATTGGTCAGAGATATCAAGCCGGATCTGGTTATTATAGATGTTATGATGCCGGGGATTTCAGGATTTGAGGTTTGCAAGACCTTAAAGAATGACACAGGTACCCAAGGTGTACCCGTGCTTTTTACTACAGTTCTTTCTGATCCTGATTTTCATAAAAAGGGGATTGAGTCCGGGGGAGAGGGATTTATAGTCAAGCCTTTTAATCAGAGTTTAATCCGGGCCTGCGTAAAGACATTTTTCAAGACAAAGAAAACTTTAGATTATTCCAGAGAGAAATTAGCTCTCAATAAAGACTTTGCGAGCATGATTATCCACGATTTAAGCAATTTGAGTATGGTTGTTTCAGGCTATCTCGAGATGGCTGTTATGGCATTTGATAAATCTGCAAGCGCGAAGAACTATGTGGAAAAAGCCTTATTTGTTCATAGAAGCGCAAGCGAACTGCTTAAAAAAGCTCAAGACATAACATGCCTTTAAGTCAACCGTGAATAACACAGATTTTACTTTTATCAACCTTGTTGACCTGACAAAGAAGGCTTTGTCACTATTTGAGACAGAAGTAGAGTCAAAAAATCTAAGATTTGAGTTGCAAGAATCTGGGTTGAGCCCCTTCTGCCCTTAGAGGGAAACGGTGTGGCGGTTCATTTCACGTTGCCAGGATGTTGTTGGGTGGGGGGGAGTCGTTGAGTAAATTATGTACAATATGCAACAGAAGAATAGAGCCGCAAACCAGGCGTTTTACTCTCCCACCATGTCAAATCAGGAGTTTAAGCGTTTCAGCGAGTTTATTTACGCCCAATGCGGCATCAAGATGTCGCCTGCCAAGAAGGCCATGCTCACAGCCAGGCTTCTCAAGCGATTGCGTGATCTTGGATTGACCTCTTACAGCGAGTACTATGACTATGTTAGCAGCCCCCATGGTCGCTCTAAAGAACTTGCCAGGATGATAGACGTAGTCACTACAAACAAGACTGAATTTTTTCGTGAGGCGGAGCATTTTGACTTTCTGACAAAGAATGTTTTGCCGTTGCTTGCCGGGTCAAAACAGACAGGAAATATGAGGAGGCTGAACATCTGGAGCGCCGGGTGTTCCAGCGGGGAAGAGGCTTACACCCTGGCCATGGTCCTGGCAGAGTTCTTTTTGACTACTCGGCCACTTGACAAGTTTGCCATACTTGCTACGGACATATCCACCCAGATGCTTGCCACGGCAAAAAAAGCGATCTATCTAAAAAAAACGGTTGAACAGGTTCCTGCCATGTGGCGAGAGAAATACCTGATGCGCGGTAAAAACTCTCAAAAGGAGCTCTGCCGCGTTGTTCCGGAATTGCGTAATTGTATTACCTTCCGCCATCTCAACTTTATGGACAAAGATTTTGGTATCAGGCCGAGCATGGACATAATATTCTGCCGCAATGTAGTCATATATTTTGACCAGCAGACTCAGAGAAAATTATTCGAAAAGTTTTACGACCAGCTCGTTCCAGGCGGATATCTCTTTATCGGTCATTCAGAATCATTGCACGGTATTAACGAAAGATTCCAGAACGTTGATAGAGCCATGTACAGGAAACCGGAGTGAAAATGTCGGGTTTGTCCTTGAGTTTTTGAAAATTGAAGGGATCAAGCTCATTAGCCGGAATCTCGGAGGTTATGATTCCCGAAGGATCTATTTTCACACAGACAAGGTGATCTGTTTCTGATTGGGGAGGGAGCGGAGAGCGGAGAGCATAGGGCATAGAGCATAGAGCGGAGAGTTAACCCTGTAATAAGAAGTTGAAAGCAACCGGAAACGAGTCAAGCTGAATGAACAAGATTAAAGTTTTTTTTGTTTTTTGCCGATTAATACAATTGTTACATTGGATGAAATTGTTGCATATTGCATAATTTTTGCTTGCAAAAGGTGGTTAAATGACGGAATCACTATATTCTACTTCAGAAGTAGCCATGTTGTTTAAAGTCAATCGGGTGACGATTTATCGGTGGATAAAAGAGGGGGAAATTAAGGCTTATAAGATAGGCAAATGCCATAAGATTTCTGCTTCCGAGGTAATGAGATTATTGAGAAAATTCGGCTTTTCAGAATCAGCGATCCATGATCTTTGTGGTGACGCAGATGACAGGTAGGGGGATTTAGGGATTGAGGAATTAAGCGAAAAAGGAGGATGGGTAGTGACGACAAAAACAAAAAAAACATATCAAGTATCAAGAATTTTATGCAACTATGTCCTGGTTTTATTCTGGCTGTTATCTTATGCCCCTTTCGGCAGGCTCGGATGTGAAGCAGCGGATAACACCTATGTTGGTTCGGATGCATGTGTGGAATGTCATGAAACAGAGTACAAAAATTTTAAAACATTTGCGCACAAAAGAAATTCATTCAAGTCTATCAAAACCATGAAAAATAGATTAACCGATGAAGAGTTTAAAGGATGCTTTAAATGTCATACCACAGGATATGGTGAACCAGGCGGGTTTAAATCAGAAACTGAAACACCTGATCTTAAAAACGCAGGATGTGAAGTTTGTCATGGTCCTGGAGGCATCCATGCGGAAACAGGCGCTCCCGAGGATATCAACGGGAAATTGACTCTGAAGGCGTGTGAAACATGCCATAATGCGGAACGTGTGGGAGCCTTTCGTTTTAAACCCTTAATCTATGGGGGAGCACACTAATGGAAAATAAAAAGACAAATAAAACGACAAAAAGTATGCCTTTAATGATCGGCGGGCTTGCGATTCTCTTTGCACTTATTCTTGGTTCTATAATTTATATTAATCTCTCAGACCAGCGGAAACATATTAAAGCAGAGGTCTTTCATGCAACAAACATACTTGCGGATACATTCTATAACGGCATGATCTATCCCATGGCTACAGGCGACTCCGAAGCTATCGGGCGCCAGATGGAAGGGCTTGAAGACCTTATGGGAGAAGGGGAAGAGGTTTTAATCTTCGGTTTTGACAAGCATATAACTTATGCCTCTGAAAAAATGAGGATCGGTAACAGTGTATCCGAACTGACCGATTCATCCGATCTGGAAAACGCTATCAATCAATTAATACAAAACGGCAAATCCGATAAAACAGAATATGAAGAAATCATAGGAGGAAAGCCTTATCTGACCACGATTCGCCCCATTCTAAACGAAAATCGCTGCTTTCACTGCCATGGTTCAAGTCAGGCCGTACTTGGGGGCATGATGGTAAGAGAGGGTCTCGAAGAGATGTATAAAGACCTTGGAAAGCTGCGGAATAAGAATATAGTTATAGGCCTTTCCGGAAGTTTAATCGTTATCCTAACCCTTTTTATATTGATCTCGAGAGTGGTTATCCGCCCCATTAAAAGAGTCGCAAACGCACTAAATGAAGTGATCGGCCAGGTAGCCTCATCATCCGGCCAGATTTCATCATCCAGCCAGTCTCTTGCCGAAGGAGCATCTGAGCAGGCAGCCTCAATCGAAGAGACATCATCATCCCTTGAAGAGATGTCATCCATGACCAAGCAGAATGCAGATAATGCAGAACAAGCAAACAGGCTGATGAACGAGACATCACGCGCAGTTGATCTGGCAAACAACTCAATGACCGAACTGACGGGATCAATGGAGGAGATTTCAAAATCAAGCGAAGAAACAAATAAGGTCGTCAAGACAATCGATGAGATAGCTTTTCTGACCAATCTGTTAGCCTTAAATGCAGCGGTAGAAGCAGCCCGCGCAGGTGAAGCCGGAGCAGGCTTTGCGGTGGTTGCGGAAGAGGTCAGAAATCTGGCGAGGCGTTCCGCTGATGCAGCCAAAAACACCGCTGGTTTAATAGATGATACCATCAAAAAGGTCAAACATGGTTCGGAAGTTGTAAAAAAGAGCAACGAGGCATTCTCGGAGGTGGCTGGCAGCGCAAAGAAAGCAGGAGAACTGGTGGGCGAGATAGCAGCGGCATCCAAGGAACAGGAGCAGGGGATCGATCAGATCAACAAGGCCGTGGCTGAGATGGATAAGGTAACCCAGCAGAATGCAGCCAATGCCGAAGAGAACGCGTCTGCATCCGAGGAGATGAGTTCTCAGGCGGAAAGCATGAAGGGTGTTGTCAGGGATTTAATATCTCTTGTTGGTGGAAGTGGGAAAGGAACAAGTAGTATGGACCATGGAGTAAGCAGTGAAGAGATAGCTTCAGGTAAAAAGATTGCTGTCGGAGTTCGAAAGGTCCTTGCAGCTCCTGTAAAAAAGACGAGGGGTAAAGAGGCAGGTGCTTATAGCGCAAAAGAAGTCAGGCCTTATGATGTTATTCCTATGGAAGAAGGGGATTTTAAGGATTTTTAAGGAGGATAAATTATGGGGACTGAATCGATGAAAATGACAAGAGACACAATATCTTCGATGAGCAGAGAGGGTAAGTATCTCACCTTTGAGCTTGATAGCGAAGAATACGGCCTGGAAATTCTTAAGGTAAAAGAGATTATCGGCATTATGAATATTACCCCTGTCCCACAGACGCCATCGTATGTAAAGGGGGTTATAAATCTCAGGGGGAAGGTTATTCCGGTAATCGATCTTCGCCTGAAATTCAAAATAGAACCGCTCGAATATAACGAGCGCACCTGTATAATTGTGGTTAATATTGCAGGTGAGTCGGGTAACGAAATCATGGTCGGCATTGTGGTGGATTCTGTTTCCGAGGTCTTGAATATCAATGCTGATGAGATAGAGGATACTCCGACATTCGGCACAAAACTGAATACCGAGTATATCCTGGGCATGGCCAAGATCAAGGGGGGGATAAAGATTATGCTTGATATTGATCGGGTGCTGACTGCTGAAGAAATTGCTGTTTTGGATGAAGCTGTTTAGTGCGGTGCTTGTTGGGAAAATGGCAGATTGCTATGGCAAAGGCAGAGAACTGTTCCGGCGCTGACGCGGGTCTTAAAAATTTAACGAGCCGGTTTCGGACATCCTTTTTCAGTGAGTCAAGAAGAGATTATTTCCATGGAAGAAGGGGATTTTAAAGATTTTTAACAGATGAGTTACGAATTAAAGGATACTGATTTTGAAAGGATAAGCCGCCTTGTTTATGAACAGAGCGGCATTAATTTGCATGCGGGTAAGAAGGAGCTGGTAAAGGCGAGATTGGGCAAACGTCTGAGGGAAGGAAAATTCGGGTCTTTCAGGGATTATTATCGTTATGTGACAACCGAAAAGGGGATTAATGAGCTGGTTGCCATGATCGATTCCATTTCCACCAACCTGACGAGCTTTTTCAGGGAAGAGAGCCATTTTAATAAACTTTACGAGATTGTGCCTGAAATGATAGAAGCGACTTATAATGAACGCCGTATGCCGAAATTGAGGATATGGAGCGCGGGTTGTTCGACCGGAGAGGAACCCTATTCGCTTGCTATTACGGCGAGAGAGATTATCGGCGGAAGAAATTGTGATCTCCGGATATTGGGTACCGATATTTCCACAAGGACGCTCAGAACAGCTATGGCTGGTATATACGCGAAGGAAAAGATAAAAAATATTCCTCCCTTGCTGTTAAGAAAATATTTTCAGATTGGTCAGGGTAGCTGGGATGGGTGCTATCGTGTGAAGAAGGAGCTTAGAGATATTATAAAATTCACGAGATTCAATCTTATGGACATCCCCTCTTTTAATGATCCCTTTGACATCATATTTTGTAGAAACGTTATGATATATTTTGATAAAGAAACACAAAAGAGTCTGGTTGACAGGTTTTATGGTTATTTAAAGGAAGGGGGTTATTTCTTTGCCGGTCATTCCGAAAGCCTGACGGGTTTAAGGCACGGATTTAAGTATATTGAGCCGAGTGTTTATCAGAAATGAGGTTCAAGGTTCAAGGGCTCAGGGTTAAATAATGGTCAATTCTGAACAGTGTGGTAACTTTATGAGTCGGATTGTAGTCGGGGTTTCAGACATAAGGGTAAGCGGAGACGTTGAGGATATATTGATTACCTACGCCCTTGGTTCATGCATCGGTATTGCTGTTTATGATCCCGTGGTAAAGGTGGGGGGACTTTTGCATTTTATGCTTCCTGATTCATCAATTGATTTAAACAAAGCCGTAAAGACACCGGCAATGTTTGCCGATACCGGCATACCTCTTTTGTTTAAATCATGTTACAGGTTGGGAGCTGAAAAAAGGCATATGATCGTAAAGGTTGCCGGCGGTTCCAATGTCATGGATAATGCAAACTACTTCCGGATCGGCCAGAAAAACATAATCGCTTTGAGAAAGATATTCTGGAGAAACAATGTCCTGATAGATGGCGAGGACATCGGCGGATATTACAACCGGACAGTTCTTCTGGATATTTCTACCGGCAAAGTTGTTGTTAAGGACTCCGGCAGGATTTTGCGGGAGCTGTAAAAGGGGGCATCATGTCTTTCAATGTGCTGATTGTGGATGATTCAAGCTCAATGCGCGCTGTTATAAAAAAGATCATCTTGATTTCAGGTTTCAAGATGAATCAGTGTTTTGAGGCTGGAAATGGTAAAGAAGCGCTGGCAGTGCTGGCAGACAATTGGGTGGATGTTATTATGTCGGATATAAATATGCCGGCAATGAATGGTTTTGAATTGTTGGTGAGGCTGCAGAAAGACAATCTTCTCAGGGATATCCCCGTCATAGTCGTAACCACGGAAAGCAGTGAGAAACGCAAGCAGGATGCTTTCAATCTGGGAGTAAAGGGTTTTATAAAAAAGCCTTTCCTGCCTGAAGAGGTTAAAAAAATTCTTTATGATGTCATAGGGGTGAGTGATGAAGGAGAGTATGAAGAAGATAGAGGAGATGACAAGGCTTTCGATTTTTGAGGTCTTTAAAAAGATGTTTTTTGTCTTTCTCGAGCCTCTGGATGATGAAGGCAATGGATATGATGTGGAGGCTGCCATAAGGTTTGAAGGCCCGGTGAGTGGGGAGATCAGGATATTCCTTTCCACGGATCTTGTGAAAACCATGGTTCAGAACATGCTGGGTTTGCAGGAAGATGAAATTACCATGCAGAGTATGGAGGATTGCTCAAAAGAAGCGGTTAATATGATCTGCGGAAATTTTCTCGGCAGATTTGACAGCACAAAGGTGTTTAATCTATCAGTGCCAACATTCAGCAAAGAAATCCGGAGTCTTGAATTAGGTAAAAATGCCTTTAGAACGGATTTTGACTCGGATGGTGGAAGGGTTGGCATGATGGCGACTCTGTCAAATCAATAAGACGAAATATTTCATGAAACAAAAAGATATTCAGCTATATAAATATTAACAGATAAAAAAAATATTAACGCCCAGATATTCGGCGGGGCAATTCGCAATTAAGCGAAGCAAATCCCGTGAGAGGAAAGCCTAACGTTGAAAAAAATAAGAGTACTTATAGTTGATGATTCCGCTATTGTGAGGAAGATATTTTCCGAAGAGCTTTCAAAATTTCCAGATATTGAAGTGGTGGGAACAGCCCCTGACCCATTTGTTGCCAGGGATAAGATTGTAAGGCTCAAGCCGGATGTGATAACCTTGGATATTGAAATGCCCAGGATGGACGGCCTTACCTTTCTCAAGAAACTGATGAGACATTATCCGATGCCGGTAATCATAGTCAGCTCCCTGACACCAAAGGGAGGGCGCTTGACGTTGGAGGCAATGGATATCGGCGCTGTTGAGGTTATTGGAAAACCAGGTGGTTCCTATACTGTTGGGGATATGAGCGCTCAACTGGCAGAGAAAATCAGGGCGGCATCAAATGTAAGGATGGTAAAGAAAGATTCGAGTGAAGAATCCGCGTCCGCAAGCTCTAAAATGATAAAAGCCCTTGCAAAGACTTCCGACAAGATCATTGCCATCGGCGCTTCTACGGGCGGGACCGAGGCATTAAAAACTATTCTGACCGGAATGCCTCCGAATTCACCCGGGATACTTATAGTTCAGCACATGCCGGCCAAGTTTACAACGGCTTTTGCGGAAAGGCTGAACGGCCTCTGTCGTATTAGGGTAAAAGAGGCCGAAAGCGATGATTTTGTAAGTTCGGGGACAGCATTGATTGCGCCTGGTAATTATCACATGATTTTGAGGAGGAGCGGCGCCAGGTATTATGTTGAGGTCAAGGATGGTCCAATGGTTCATCATCAGCGTCCCTCGGTTGATATTTTGTTTAAGTCAACTGCTCAATATGCAGGACCGAATTCGATCGGAGTTATACTTACAGGTATGGGGTCAGATGGTGCAGAAGGGCTTCTGGAGATGAAGCGTTCCGGCGCTAAAACGATCGCCCAGGATGAGAAATCGTGTGTTGTCTTTGGAATGCCTAAAGAGGCTATAAAATTAGGGGCTGTGGATATGGTAGTATCTTTGAATCAAATGACTGAAAAAATAATAGACATGGTGTAACTTATGGAAGACTATAATCCTTTGATAAGTTTGATTGACAATATGGCTTCCGACTTTTTATTTATTGACGGCAAAAAGATAGATGTGCCTGCAGCCGGGAAGTTTTTTAGCAAGTTGAATGCGTTGATAAAAGAAGCGGACAGCCGGAAGATATTTCAGTTAAAGAATGTTGCCGCCGGATTGAACTCGCTTTTAGAAAAAATTGTTCTTAATGAGATTGATGATGAAGAAGCAGGTTTTAATGCCTTTGAGAAAGGGATTATCCTGATGCAGAAAATCGGCGAGAGTTTCAAAAACACAGGCGGCTATGAGGGGGATATTGAAACTTTTGCGGAGTCGATTTCCGCGCTTACGGGAGAGCAGAGAGCAGAGAGCAACAAGCAACCAACAACCAGTGTTGTTGAGGTGCAGGATGAATCATTGTTAAGGGATTTTATTATTGAAGGCCTCGAATATATTGATGAGATCGAGGTGAACATATTGAATCTGGAACAGGACCCCGAGAACAAAGATTATATCAATAATATTTTCAGGCCGTTTCATTCTATAAAAGGGGTGGCAAGTTTTTTGAACCTGGATCAGATCCGCGAACTTGCCCACAGCCTGGAAACCCTTCTGGACAGGGCAAGGAACGGTGAATTGTCTGTGACTTCCGGGGTTATAGATGTAATCCTTGACGGAGCTGATGGACTGAAGGCAATGATAGTTAAGTTGAGAGACGATTTTGGAGGCAAGCCCGAGGAGCCTTTAAAGATTGATCTGCCTGCCCTGATGGCGCGAATAGAAAGCGTTAAAGTGGAAAATCCTGAGATTCAGGAAAGAAAAAAAGTGGGGGAGATACTGGTCGAAGAAGGCGTTATAACAAAGGAAGTACTGGAACAGGGGCTGAAGATTGCAAAGCAAACAGTTCCGCCAAAAAAGATAGGAGAAATCCTGATTGCCGAATGCAAGGCTACTCCTAAGCAAGTGTCCGGAGCCCTGAGGAATCAGGCGAATCCGGACATGGATACTGCCGCAACAAGGGTGAATATCAAGAAGCTGGATGATCTTATTGATATGGTTGGTGAGCTGGTTATTACACAGTCTATGATCAGGCAGAGCCCGATTATTCAAGCAAATGGCGACAGGAAACTGACTAAAAACATTGCCCAGCTGACCAGTATTACGTCGGAACTCCAGAGAACATCCACCAGATTGAGGATGGTGCCGATCAAGCAATCTTTTCAGAGGATGTCCCGTCTGATAAGAGATCTGTCTAAAAGCTCCGGTAAATTAATTGACATTGTTACTGAAGGTGAGGACACTGAGATAGACAGGAATATGGTGAATGAAATATATAGTCCCCTTGTCCATATGATAAGAAATGCCGTGGATCACGGCATAGAGCTTCCGGAAGAGCGGGTAAAACTGGGGAAAACTGAGAAAGGTATGATACAGCTTCGCGCATACCACGGAGGCGGCAATGTTGTCATTGAAATATCAGATAACGGCAAAGGGCTTGACAGAGACAGTATCCTGAAAAAAGCTGTTGAAAACGGGATTATTGACGATTCACACGGTCTCTCGGATCAGGATGTTTATAAGCTGATTTTTCTTCCGGGTTTTTCAACGGCCGCGAAGGTGACGGATATTTCCGGTCGGGGAGTAGGGATGGATGTTGTGAAACAGGCCGTTGAAAAATTGCGGGGGAAGATAGAAATTTATAATGTGTATGGCAAGGGCGTCACTGTTACAGCCAGATTTCCCCTTACCATGGCCATTATTAACGGCATGGTTGTGCGTATAGGAGATGAAAAGTATATTATTCCCATTACTGCGATCAGGAAATTATTACGCCCTGCACGAGAAGCATACAATAAGGTGGTGGGTAAGGGTGAAATGATAAATGTAATGGGCAATCTTCTGCCGCTGGTAAGGTTGTATAAGCTTTTTGGCATAGAACCTGAACATAAAAACCCCTGGGAGGCTGTAACAGTGGTGGTAGAGGGTGAAAACAGGTCCAAGTGCTTGCTGGTAGATGAAATTATTGGTGGAGAGGAAGTGGTGATCAAGAGTCTTGGCGAAGGGTTGAAAAGCGCCAGGGGGGTTTCCGGCGGCGCTATCATGGGGGACGGCAATGTAGGGTTGATACTGGATACTGAAAGTTTGTTTGAATTGAGTGAGAGTTTAGGCTGAAGGTGTTTAGGCTGAGGTGATCTCACAGACTTCAGCTTACAGCCCAAATAACCTTAATAAAGGGAGCGCGGTCATGGAGATTGACAAGAATATGGAAATACTGGTGGTTGACGATTTTGCCACTATGAGAAAGGTTATTAAAAATCTTTTAAAACAGGCCGGGTATAAAAACATTACCGAGGCCGAAGATGGTGTGGCGGCTTTGACGGTATTAAAATCGCAAAAGATAAATTTTATCATTTCCGACTGGAATATGCCGAACATGAACGGTCTTGAGCTTCTTAAAGCTGTCAGGGCGGATAATGAATTGAGTGGTTTGCCATTCCTGATGGTTACGGCTGAAGGGCTTAAAGAAAACATTGTGCAGGCGGTTAAGGCAGGTGTCAGTAATTACATTATAAAGCCTTTTACTGCTGAAGTTCTGAGCGAAAAGATTGAGAAAACCGTAAAGAGTTTGTAGGAGGAAAGCATGGACGTTAGATTTATAAATGCCTTTTTAGAGGGAACGATTAACGTGCTGAAGACAATGGCTTTTATTGAACCAAAGCCGGGTAAGCCCTATCTCAAAAAGGATGGTTTGGCCAAAGGTGATGTTAGCGGGATAATCGGTCTCACAGGAATGGCAACCGGCTCAATGGCCCTTAGCTTTTCCGAGAAATCTATATTAAAGATTGTATCAAATATGTTAGGGGAAGATATTAAGGAAATCAATGGCGATATTACGGATGCCGTGGGTGAGATTACAAATATGGTTTCAGGTGTTGCCAGAAAAAATCTGGAATCACTTGGCTTAAATATTTTAGGGGCAATTCCTACCGTGGTTTCCGGCAAAAGTCACTCTGTCTCGCATGTGATGGGTGGACCGAGTATTATTATTCCGTTTGAGACTGAGGATGGGCCTTTTGTTGTAGATATTTGTATGAGCATGGTGAAAAAAAAGTGAAAAAACTAAGAGGCAATGACCGGTTAAGTCCCTTATTAAACTGTGTTAGATGTGGTTGTTTAGAAGGTAGGGCAAACAGTAGAGCAAAATCGGTTGATTGATATGGTAAAGAAAGTAAGAGATGTCCTGAGTTTTAATTAATCTTATACCTCTTTAATTTTTCCACAAATGTCGTTCTGTTCAGGTTCAATAACTTTGCGGCCCTGTTTTTTATCCCATTCGATTTTTGCAGAGCCTTTTGGAGCAAATCTTTTTCAAATTGACCAATTATTTCGTTTAGGCCAAGGCCTTCATCCGGAATCTCGATATTCTTTATATTTTTTTCAGTTTGCCCTGAATTCAGCCTTATCTTATCAGGCAAATCCTTTACCTCTATCTTGCCGTATTCCTTTATGACAACAAGCATTTCAATCAGGTTTTGCAATTCTCTTACATTGCCCGGCCAGTGATATTTCGTAAGGTAATTCACGGCTTCGGGCGTTAATCCATCTATATTTTTTTCTTTTAATCTATTAAATGTACTCAGGAAATGGTTGGTCAGGACAGGTATGTCCGCCTTCCTTTCTCTGAGAGGCGGAAGATTAATGGGTATTACATTGATGCGGTAAAAAAGATCCTCCCTGAATCTTTTTTCCGCCACGGCCTTTTCTAAATCCTGGTTTGTTGCGGTAATAATCCTTATGTCCACATCTATGGTTTTTATGCCTCCAATCCGTTCGAACCGCCTTTCCTGTATTACCCTAAGCACCTTTACCTGCAATGAAGGGCTCATGTCGCCTATCTCATCGAGAAAGATAGTCCCCCCCTGGGCCAATTCAAACCGTCCTGTTCTGCTCCGTATGGCTCCGGTAAACGCGCCTTTTTCATGGCCAAACAGTTCACTTTCGAGAAGCTCTTCTGGAATTGCCCCGCAGTTTACCGCAACAAGAGGATAGTCTCTCCTGTCGCTATTGAAATGCAGCGCACGGCATACCAGCTCCTTGCCTGTTCCGCTTTCGCCGTATATGGCAACGGTGCTGTCTGATGAGGCCACCTTTTTAATTTTTTCAAGAACCTTCCTCATGCTATCGCTGTAAGCTGTTAATTTGCCGAAATCATATTTTTCCTCTAAATGCTTCCTGAGCGCGATGTTTTCCTCTTTGAGCCTTGCATGGGAGAGCGCCCTCGTAACAGCCATCTCGACAATATCTTTTTTTAAAGGTTTTGTTATATAATCAAACGCCCCCATCTTCATGGCATTAATAGCGCTTGTTACTGTGGCATGACCGGTGATTATGATAACGGCATTTTCAGGATGCATCTCTTTTATGAATTTAAGCAGATGCAGACCATCCACGTGAGGCATTTTCAGATCTGTTATTACCAGATCGTACTTGTCATAAGGAAAGACATCTATTGCCTCCTTCCCGTCACAGACAGCCTTAACCTCATACCCGTTTTCAGATAACAGTTCCGTCAGATTTTTTCTGCTAAGATCATCATCTTCCGCAATTAATATCTTAACCTTTTTCATAGTAACTCATTTGCCTGACTCCCTTTCAAAGGTCTCAACTTGTCGGCGCAAAGCGAAACTCCCGTTTACGGCTCTGCAGGGAGTTTCAATAAGATCAATCAGAAATGGCGGAAGTGCATGGGAATCGAACCCACCTAAGACGGTTTTAGCGCCTCACGCCGGATTTGAAGTCCGGGAGCCCCACCAGTGAGCTGCGCACTTCCGTATTTGTCGAAACTGTTAAAGAAACCTTTGAAAAATACGATTTTTCAAAGGTTTTAGAATTTTGTTATCATATTAGTATAATTTTTTTTGTCAATAATTTTTCACCTGTAGAATCAGGCTTTTTAACCACAGGGCACGCAAAGACCTCGGAAAAGACCATTCTTTTTTATGGAAAATCTCTGTGAACTCTGTGAACTCTGTGGTAAGAGATTATAGATTCGGTTGTCTAAGATCTGCCTTGCGGGAGCAAAACGAAACCCAAGGCAAGCTTAAGGATGTGAAAAATTATAAAAATAAAATTTCAAAATCTTCGTGTGCTTTGTGGTAAAAAAGTGGTTTATTAAAAAAAGGAGAATTCCATTACATGATAGCCTATTTTGACTGTTTTTCCGGTATAAGCGGCGACATGACACTGGGCGCCTTTATTGATCTTGGAGTGCCTGTAAAATGGCTGGAAGAATCTCTTTGCGCTATTCCATTAACAGGTTTTAACATAGCTGTTTCATCTGTTGTCAGGCATGGAATAACAGCTAAGAGCGTTCATGTTTATTCAGAGGATAATGCAGAGTCAAGGGATTATACTGAGATAAGGTCTTTAATTGAAAAAAGTTCTTTATCGGTCATGATTAAAGAAAATAGTCTTAAAATTTTTGAAAGGCTTGCAAATGCTGAATCAAAAATACATGGATGTCCGGCGGAAAAGGTTCATTTTCATGAAGTCGGCGGAATTGATGCCATAGCAGATATTGTCGGAGCGGCTCTTTGCATTGAGTATTTAGGCATTAAGAGGATAACCGCCTCAGGCCTGGCTCTTGGAACAGGCTTTGTATCCTGTGGGCACGGCACATTGCCTTTGCCGTCTCCTGCCACGCTTGAAATTCTAAAAGGGATTCCGGTATTTGGCTCAGGTATTGCCCATGAACTTGTAACTCCTACAGGAGCTGCAATTATAGCCACACTTGCCGAATCTTACGGGCCGCTGCCTGATATGGTGATTGAAAAAACAGGCTACGGTGCCGGTAAGCAAGACATTGAATCAAAGCCGAATCTTTTGCGGATCATTGCCGGAACACCACAAAATCATCAAACCGATTGTCAAAAAGATACGGTAGTTATGATAGAAACCTGTATTGATGATATGAATCCTGAAATCTTCGGGTTTGTCATGGATCGTTTGTTTGAAGACGGAGCTCTCGATGTTTACTGGATTCCGGTTTTTATGAAGAAAAACAGGCCGGGGACAATGATGCAGGTCTTGTGCCGGGAGAGCCGTAAGGATATAATAATAAAGCGTATTTTATCTGAAACCACATCATCTGGCGTAAGATACTATAATGTTGAAAGGGCAATACTTGCTCGTAAAGAGATAATCGTTAAAACCGGATACGGGATGATTAAGGCTAAACAAATTACAGGTCCTGAAGGCGGCATGCGGATCATTCCCGAGTATGAGGTTTGCAAAAAGATTGCTCTTGAAAAAAATATTCCGATAAGAGTTGTGTACGATACAATAGCAAAAGAGGGATCACAACAATCCCTTGACAAAAAACATGCCTAGGCTATAGAAAATAGCCATGAATTTTCGAGAAAAATCGGTCATGTTTTTTGCGACCGGCTGTTTTATCGGGAACATTCCTTTTGCTCCCGGTACTTTTGGGACCATCCTGGGGATTCCGCTTTGTTTTCTTCTATCCGGAACCAATTTTTTAATTGCTGTCCTTCTGACAGTGATATTTATTGTTTTTGCCATATTCATAGCTCATCATGCTGAAAAAATATTAAAAAAAAATGATCCCGGGTGTATTGTTATTGATGAAATCGCAGGATTTATGGTAGCATTATTTGGTTTGCCTTTTAATGCCGTCTATGTGTCGGCCGGATTTGTGATATTCAGATTTTTTGATATCCTGAAACCTTTTCCGATACGTTTGATTGAAAGAAAATTATCAGGAGGGACAGCAATTGTTATGGATGATGTGGCGGCAGGTATTTGTAGTAATTTGGCATTAAGAATTGTTTTACATTTGTGGCTGAACTGATACAAAAAAAGAAAGGCGACAGAATATATTGAAATCAAAAAATTCTTCTGAAATAGAAACTTCTGCAACAAAAAAGAGCGCTCTCAAGGAGAACATTGAAGCAATAATTATTGCAATATTAATAGCCTTATTTATACGCACTTTTGTTGTTCAGGCCTTTAAAATTCCATCAGGCTCAATGAAGCAGACGCTTTTGATAGGCGATCATATACTGGTAAATAAGTTTATTTACGGGGTTAAAATTCCATTTTCAGACATTACGGTTATCCCGATTAAAAACCCAAAGCGTGGGGACATCGTAGTCTTTAAGTTCCCGGAGGATCCTAAAAAGGATTTTATAAAAAGGGTCGTCGGTGTTTCCGGAGACGTGGTTGAGATACATAATAAACAGGTATATATTAATAATATGCTTCTTAATCATGATCATGGCATTTACACGGACCCGCACATAATTCCCGGAGCTTTTCAACAAAGGGACAATTTCGGACCTGTTACTGTGCCTCCTGCTTCTCTTTTTGTGATGGGAGACAACAGGGATAACAGCTATGACAGCAGGTTTTGGGGTTTTGTTGATTTAAAAGCTGTAAAAGGAAAAGCATTTATTGTTTACTGGTCATGGGATAATGGAAGTTTTCGGGTCAGGTGGAACAGACTCGGGCATCTGTTAAAATGAAACATAACAGTGAACCCTGAACCCTAACAGGTGGATTATGAAGTTTGCAAAAAAAGATATTCTGGATATGGAATCGCTTTCAGTTGATGAAATTACCTTGATTCTTAATACTGCTAAACAAATGAAGGAAATTTCAAAAAGACCTGTCAAAAAGGTTCCGACTTTGCGAGGCAAGACAATAGTGCTTTTTTTCTATGAACCCAGCACCCGCACCCGCACATCTTTTGATATTGCGGCAAAGCGGCTTAGCGCCGACAGTATTTCAATATCCGGAAGCACCAGCAGCATAGTAAAGGGAGAAACCCTTGCAGATACAGCGCGGAACCTTGAAGCTATGAACCCTGATGTGATCGTTATACGTCATTCCATGGCAGGTGCTTCACATATGCTGGCAAAAATTGTCCGGACACCCATCATAAATGCAGGCGACGGAATGCATGCACATCCAACCCAGTCGCTGCTCGATCTTATGACTGTCAGAGAAAATAAGGGAAGGATCTCAGGCCTGCGCATTGCGATAATCGGGGATATATCCCACAGCAGGGTGGCGAGATCGAATATAATCGGGTTTGCAAAAATGGGCGCCGACGTCGTGCTTGCCGGCCCTCCGACCATGATCCCCAAAGGGGTCGAAACCCTTGGAGCTTCCGTTACATATAATGTGAATGATGCTGTTTGTAATGCTGATATCATAATGATGCTCAGGATACAAAAGGAGCGGCAAAAAGGCTTCTTGTTTTCGACTGAACGTGAGTATGCAAGGGTGTATGGGTTGACAATGGAAAGAATGAAAGGCGCTAAAAAGGATGTGCTGATCATGCATCCCGGGCCGGTTAATCGGGGCGTTGAAATAGCGCCGGAGGTCGCGGATGGACCATACTCGGTAATTATTGATCAGGTAACAAACGGCGTTGCGGTTCGTATGGCGCTTTTATATCTGACTGCAGGAGGTGCGCGCAATGTTGATGCTGATTAAGGGTGGAAGAGTAATTGATCCCGGCAATTTAGACGGCATCATGGATATTCTGATTGAAGATGGGAAAATAGTCGAACTCAAAACTCAAAACTCAAAACTCAAAACTCAAAACTCAAAACTCAAAGTCATTGATGCTTCAGGCAAAATAGTGACGCCTGGGCTGATTGATATGCATGTACATTTTCGTGAGCCAGGGCATGAATATAAAGAAACCATAGAAACAGGCTGCATGGCTGCGGCCTTTGGCGGGTTTACGGCGGTCTGTACAATGCCGAACACAAACCCTGTAAACGACAACACTCAGGTTACGGAATATATATTAAAAAAGGCTGGTCTTGCGGACACGGTTCGTGTTTACCCTGTTGCTGCGATAAGCCCCGGGCTTCAAGGGAAAGGCCTTTGCGAATATGGGGATTTGAAGGATGCGGGAGCTATCGCTGTTTCTGATGACGGCAACCCTGTAACGGACAGCCGGCTGATGCGCAGGGCCATGGAGTATGCAAAAGGATTCGGTCTTCTTGTAATATCCCACTGCGAAGTTCTTGATCTCGCTGTAAACGGGGTTATGAATGAAGGGGCGGTTGCGACACGAATGGGGCTCAGCGGAATACCAAATGCCGTTGAAAGCATTATGGTCATGCGGGATATAGCGCTTTGTGAATTAACAGAGGCTCCTCTTCATATTGCCCATGTGAGCACAATTGAATCTGTGCGTGCGATAAGGAATGCAAAAAACAGGGGTGTTTGTGTAACTGCGGAAACAGCGCCGCACTATTTTACCCTGACAGAGGATGCTGCCGAAGATTATAACACAAACGCAAAGATGAATCCTCCCCTGCGTTCGGACAGGGACAGGGAAGCGGTGCTTGAAGGACTGTCCGATGGAACCATTGACGTTATAGCCACAGATCATGCTCCCCATTCCTCAATTGAAAAAGGTGTTGAATTCGATATTGCGGCAAACGGAATAATAGGGCTCGAGACATCGCTTTCCCTGGGCTTGAAGCTGGTTGAAAAGGGCGTAATAACAATTGTTGATCTTATTGCAAAGATGTCGACAAATCCTGCCCGTATTTTAGGACTTGATCATGGCATAAAAAAAGGCAAGCCTGCCGATATAACCATCATAGACCCCGACATAACCTATAAGGTGGATGCCGGCGGCTTTCAATCGCTGAGTCGCAATACCCCCTTTGACGGTTGGAATATGAAAGGAAAAGCGGTTCTTACCATGGTAGGCGGGAAGGTCGTGTTTGGAAGATAATCCTCTGAAAAGAAGACTTGGGTGGTTGATATTTTTCAGGGTTGTAATTGCAACCTTCATGCTCGGCATTGCAACCTTTATACGGATTAAAGCAGCAGGATCATCTTCGCAGACAGCGTTTGTGCCGGTATATTTAATTGTAGCATTAACGTATCTTTTCTCTTTTGCCTGCCTTTTTATTCCAAGGATAATAAAAAACATCAGGGTAAACATATACCTGCAAAGCATTTTAGACCTTTCGCTGATAACAGGGCTTGTATATGTAACAGGCGGAACCGAGAGCATCTATTCCATCTTTTATCCCCTGGTCATTATCTATTCAACCCTCTTTCTGGCAGGCAGAGGAGGGTTGATATCAGCTTCTGTCAGCAGTATATTTTACGGTCTGCTGCTTGATCTCGAGTATTACGGTTTTATTCAACCGGTATATCAATGGGGTTATGATTACGACTTTGATGCCGGTTATGTGTTTTCGAGAATTTTTGTCCACATTATATCTTTTTATATTATCGCGTTGCTGACAAGTTTTGCCGTTAAACAGGAAAAAAAGACCAGAGAACTTCTAACGGAAAAGCAAAGCGCTTTTGATCAGCTTGACCTGCTGCATAAAAGTATAATCGAGTCTGTAAATACAGGTATTTTAACAGTCGATCTCCATGGAAATATAAAATCCTTTAACACCGAAGCTGAAAGGATCACCGATTTTTTGTGTTCCGAAATTATAAACAAAAAAATCGATGATGTCTTTCCTGTTCTTTCAAAAATATTGAATAACAAAGGTCAATGGAAGAACGGTCGCAGATTTGAAGTTGCGGATTCAGGAAAGATACTGGGTTGTTCTGTTTCCCCACTTGTTGACGGCAACAGAGAAAAAATAGGTGACATTCTGATCTTTCAGGATTTGACGGTTATTAAAGCAATGGAAGCTCAGATTGAAAAAAACAAAAGACTTGTATTTGTTGGTGAAATGGCCGCCAGCCTTGCCCATGAAATAAGAAACCCTCTTGCATCAATCAGCGGGCCGATTCAGATGTTGAGCAAAGGTTTAAAGCTGGACCAAACAGACAGAAGGCTTATGCAGATAGTTTTAAGAGGAAAGGATCGGCTTGAAGGCTTTGTTAAAGACTTCCTTCTTCTGGCGCGACCCAAGCAGTCTGAGCGAAAAGATATTGACGTTAAAACTATTATAGATGATGTCCTTGAATCTATTCACTTTAGCCCCGAATGGGACGAACATATCGAAGTAATTAAAAATTTATGCGATCAGGCCAATATATATGCAAACAAGGCGGAGATAAGACAGGTAATCTGGAACCTGATTTTAAATGCTGTTCAGGCGATGCCTGAGAAAGGCATACTGAAAATAGAAACCAGGCAGGTTCTTAATGACGGGGAAAAATATCTTGAGATACTTATAAGCGATAATGGCTTTGGGATCGAAGCAAAAAATCAAGACAAAGTATTTGAACCTTTTTACACAACAAAGGAAAACGGCACAGGCCTTGGAATGGCAATTGCAAACAGGATTGTGGAAAGCCACATGGGCAAGATCACAATCAAAAGCAAACCAGGAAAAGGCACGGATTGTATAGTTTTGCTGCCGCAAGAGGAGACCTTAGATGGCGAAGATTCTTGTTGTTGATGATGATCAGGGCATGAGAGAATTTTTAGAGATATTGCTTGCCAGAGAAGGATACAAGGTTACCTCTGTTTCAGGAGGCAAAGAGGCGCTTGGCCTCTGCAAAAAACATAAATTTGACCTGGCAATTACTGATTTGAAGATGCCTAAAGTCGATGGAATCGATGTTTTGAAAACTATCAAGGAGATTTCACCGGAAACAATGGTCATATTAATAACAGCTTTTGCTTCAGGGGAAACAGCCGTTGCCGCAATGAAGGAGGGCGCATACGACTATCTTGAGAAGAATTTTGATGTTGAGGACCTCAAGGCTGTGATAAAGGAAGCGCTCAGCAAAAAGGGTATTAAAGAGGAAGACGCGGTTTTTATGAAGGATGTGGAGGACGGTCTTTCCTTTGGAAATATGATTGGGAAAAGCAAGGGGATGCTAAAGGTCTATTCACTTGTTAAAAAAGTGGCGGATACTGCCGCCAACATTCTTATTACCGGCGAAAGCGGCACAGGCAAAGAGCTGGTAGCCATGGCCATTCATGAAAACAGTTCCAGAAAAGATGAATCATTTGTTGTTATAAACTGCGGGGGCATACCGGAAAACCTCCTTGAAAGCGAACTGTTCGGTTATATGAAGGGATCATTCAGTGGAGCTACTGCTGATAAGGTCGGTCTTTTTGAGGTTGCCCACAAGGGAACGATTTTTCTTGACGAGATTGGCGAACTGCCGCCGTTTCTTCAGGTAAAACTTCTTCGGGTGGTTCAGGAAAAAACCTTCAGAAGGATAGGCGGGACAGAAGATATCAAGGTGGATGTAAGGATTATATCCGCAACAAATCAGAATCTGGAGCAACAGGTTAAAAATGGTGGTTTTAGGGAAGATTTATATTACAGGCTTAATGTAATCCCCTTAAAAATCCCGCCGTTAAGGGAAAGGAATGAAGACATTCCTCTGCTGGCGAGCTATTTTATAGAAAAGTATTCAAAAGAATTTAAAAAGGAGATTAAAAAGATCTCTCCTTATGCGCTTCAGCTTCTTATGCAGCATCCTTTTCCCGGAAATGTAAGGGAGCTGGAAAATATTATTGAAAGAAGTGTGGCGCTTGAGGCTACTAATATAATCCTGCCGGAAAACCTTGTTATGCCCGAAGACAGCGGACAGGGTCAGGATAATGCTTTAAATATCGATATCCCTGAGGAAGGCATTGATCTTAATGAGGAGCTGGTAAAGGTCGAGAGGCTTTTGATAAAGAAAGCTCTTCAAAAGGCAAATAGTTCAAAAACAAAGGCCGCTAAACTTCTTAATATAAGTTTTGATTCACTGCGCTACCGGCTTGAAAAACTGGATGGTTAGGCGGTGAAAACAACATGCCTTTGGTGAAAATCGCTGGTTTTATTGTCAGGGTCGTAAAGATACAAGTCCTGCTTATTTAAAAAATATTGCGCATAACCCCTTGTGATTAAAAACTCTGCAACCCGCTATTAACAAAAAAATGCG